>NZ_BSBO01000033.1:0-45957 GCF_027924685.1 Sellimonas catena | reverse complement strand
ACGTGTTTTATTTTGCAACTAACATCATAAAGAAAAACTGTATGATTGGGAAGTAGGGATTTTCTCTGCTTCCCTTTTTATTTAGGAAAAATTCCTATTTTTGCCAATAATAATTATACACTAACTTACAATCCTTTCTATTTTTTTACGTCGTTATTACAATTTATTACAGTAATTCCTCCTCTCCGGTCAGTTCTCATTCCTTTTTATCTTGATTCGCGGCAGAAAGATTCTATTTTTTCTACAACTTCTTCAATCGTCATCTCTGAGCTGTCAATCAGCTCTGCGTCTTCTGCGCGGCACAGCGGGGAAATCTCTCTGGTCATATCTCTTCTGTCACGTTCTTCTATATCTGCTGCGATCTGAGCATAATCGCAGGATTCCCCTTTTCCCAACAATTCATTGTACCTTCGTCCGGCTCTCGTGTCAACACTTGCCGTCAGGAATATCTTGACATCTGCATCCGGCAAAACACTTGTTCCGATATCTCTGCCGTCCATTACAACATCTTCTCTCCTTGCCAGATCCCGCTGCAGTTCCAGCAGTCTGGCGCGTACCGCCGGAACGGCCGAGCTTTTTGATGCCATATTTCCGACTGCTTCCTCCCGGAGATGGTCTGTAATATTTTTATCATTTACATAAATCTGCTGCTTTCCATTTTCATAGGCAATGTCAATTTTCACCTCTTCACATGCTTTTGTGACCGCCTCTTCATCGTCCGGCCGGATTCCTTTTGTCAGAAAATACCAGGCTAGCCCCCGGTACATTGCCCCGGTGTCTACATAAATAAAGCCTTTTCTTTCTGCCAGAAGTTTTGCTATGGTGCTTTTCCCGGCGCCGGCCGGTCCGTCAATCGCTATCTGATAACCCATTATTTTCATCCTCCGATACTGTATTTATTCTCAGTCTGACTGTGCCTTATTCCTCAGAAGCACAGGAACCCGCCGCATTTCCGGTAGACCATGCAATCTGAAGATTGAATCCGCCTGTCACAGCATCCAAATCCAGAACCTCTCCCGCAAAATAGACATGTTTTACCAGTCTGGATTCCATCGTTGCCGGGTTGATCTCCCTGACATTGACGCCTCCCTGTGTAATAATGGCTTCATTGAAATCCCGAAGCCCGGTAACGGTCAGCTCCAGACCTTTTAGCAATGCCGCGAAAGCAAGCCTCTCTTCTCTGGTGATTTCGTGGATCTTCTTTTCCGGATGAATCCGGCTCTGCTCAACAGCCACCGGAATCATCTTGGCCGGGAGAAGCCTGGCAAGTGCGTTTTTAAACTGCTTGTTCTTATTCTCCTCGAAATCCCGCAGAAGTCTCGCATCCAGCTGTTCAAAGGAAAGCGCCGGCTTCAAATCAATCCGGAGTCTCAGCGGTCTTTCCTCCAGAATTTTTCCGACAAAAGAGCTGGCGCTTAATATCATCGGCCCGCTCACTCCATAGTGCGTAAAAAGCATTTCACCAAAATCTTCGTAAAGGACTTTCGACCCGTCCAGGATGGTAATTGCCGTATTCTTAAGAGAAAGGCCCTGAAGATCTTTTACAAAAGCTTCCTTCGTCTCCATCGGCACCAGCGCCGGACGGATGCTGGTTACGGTATGTCCAAGGGTTTTTGCAAACCGGTAACCGTCTCCTGTTGACCCTGTCGTCTGGTAGGAGTTTCCTCCTGTGGCGATAATACATGTATCTGCCTGTACTTCCGTCCCGTCCGCAAGGTACAGGCAGGCAAACGCCCCGTCTTTTGTTCCGATCTGCTGTACTTTCGTGTTTAAGTGTACCTGAACTCCCTGGCGTTTCAATTCATCTCCCAGTACACGGATGACATCAGAAGAATGATCGGACTCCGGAAACACCCTGTTTCCCCGCTCTGTTTTCATCTTCAGTCCGATTTCGCTGAAAAACTCCATGGTCTCTTCGTTTGTAAATCCGTAAAAACTGCTGTAAAGGAACTTTTTATTTGTAACCACAGAATCCAGAAGCTCTTCCATATCACAGGAATTCGTCAGATTGCACCTTCCCTTTCCGGTAATATAGATCTTTTTACCCAGTTTTTCATTTTTCTCAAATAATTCTACCTGGTTTCCATTTCTTGCTGCGAAGATGGCGGCCATCATTCCTGCCGCGCCTCCTCCGATTACTACTGTTTTTCCCATTCCGTTCTCCTCTGATCATTCACTTTCTTCTGGTCCGGAAAATGAAGTGGTATTTTATCCCTGACCGGATGCAGTTCATCGCTTGAGTAAACCTGATACTCATCCCAGATCTGTTCCAGTGTCCCCAGCGTGTCCACAACCTCGTCCTGCTTTTTCATGCAGAGTGCAACCACCAGCGCATTAATCACACTCAGCGGCGCCACAAGCGAATCCACAATCGAAGTCATATCGCTGCGCGCGATCAGACTGCAGGACGAATAAAGATTCATCGGTGAGTGAACGCTGTCCGTCAGTGTGATGATCTTTGCTCCCTGGTTGTTCGCAAATTCCAGAGCCTTTAATGTTCTCATGGAGTATCTCGGGAAGCTGATACCGATGATCACATCCTCCTCCGTAATCCGGATAATCTGCTCAAAAATCTCACTGGAACTGTTCGTGTCCACACTGACCACATTGTCCCGGATCAGATTCAGATAAAAGCCAAGAAAATTTGCAAGTGTGGCACAGCTTCGTATGCCCACAATGTAGATTTTCCTGGCATTTAAAATCGTATCGACCGCCGTCTCAAAGGCATTCTGATCAATATGCTCCATCGTCAGCTTAATCTTCTCTATATCCGACTGGAGCACACTCATCAGAATCTCAGACTGGCTGATCCGCCCGTAAGTAACCTCCATCCTCTGAATAAAATTCAGGCGGTTGCTCACAAGCTCCTCAAGCGCTTTCTGAAACTGCGGATAGCCCTTGTACCCAAGACCGGACGCAAAACGTACAACTGTAGACTCACTGACACCGACCACATCACCCAGTCTGGCCGCAGTCATGAAAACAGCCTTCTCATAAGAAGACCGTATATAGTCCGCCAGTTTCTTCTGGCTCTTGCTCATCCCGTCATACCGCTCCTCAATTCTTTCAAGCAACTCATTTTTGCCGGTCATGACTAACTCCTCCAAAAGTCCATAATAGCTAATTAAGTATACTCCTTTTTCACCTTAATTACAAGCATTTCACAAGAGTCGACAAGAAAGAGGACAAAGATTTAAGCATTTATTAAATTTTGGGGACGTGTTCCGATGAATCGGAACACGTCCCCAATAGAAAAATCTGTATTGCTTTTTATTTAGAAGTTGTACGTTTAAACAGGATAACTTCCGTTTTTTGTGTCTGCAATTGTCTCGTCTACTTTTGTCTGCTGTGCCTGACGGTATTTGAAAAAGTCGATTGCAACCTGCGGGAAGAGGGCATAGGTCAGTACATCTTCGTCCTGCTGTTTCCACTGTTTCATCTCGTTTTCGAGTGTTTCCAGTTCGTCCGGGATAAGATCTGCCGGGCGGCAGGTGATGCAGTCATCAATTTCGTCGCCGAGGCATTTTTTCTTGACGTCTTCGTTGAACGGGCAGACGGTTGCGCCGTATTTGCCTTTCAGGATATCTTTTGTTTCTTTGGTTGCCATTTTGTAGCGTTCTCCCATCAAAACGTTGAAGACAGCCTGTGTTCCTACGATCTGGGAGGACGGTGTGACAAGCGGCGGTTCTCCGAGGTCCTTTCTGACTCTTGGTACTTCTTCAAGCACTTCATAATATTTGTCCTCCGCTCCCTGTTCTTTCAACTGGGAGGTCAGGTTGGAGAGCATGCCTCCCGGTACCTGATAGAGGAGTGTTTTGATATTAACTCCCAGATTCTTCGGATTTAAGAGTCCGCTTTCCAGTGCTTCATCACGGATCGGGCGGAAGTAATCTGCGATCTCGGACAACAGCTGCTGGTCAAATCCGGTGTCGTACGGTGTGCCTTTGAATGTTTCTACCATGACTTCGGTTGCCGGCTGGGATGTTCCGAGTGCAAATGGTGACATTGCCGTATCGATCACATCTACACCTGCTTCCACTGCTTTTAAGTAGGTCATGGAAGCGACTCCGGATGTATAGTGGGTGTGGAGCTGGATCGGAAGGTTTGTTGCTTCTTTTAAAGCGGTTACAAGTTCGGTTGCTTTATAAGGAAGCAGGAGGCCTGCCATATCTTTGATGCAGATGGAATCCGCACCCATCTCCTCGATTTCTTTTGCTTTCTGTACCCAGTATTCCAGAGTGTAGGCGTCTCCGATTGTGTAGGAGAGGGCCACCTGTGCATGGGCTTTTTCTTTGTTTGCCGCCCTGACTGCGGTCTGAAGATTCCGAAGGTCGTTCAGACAGTCGAAAATGCGGATGATATCAATTCCGTTTGCAACGGATTTTTGCACAAAGTACTCTACTACATCATCGCCGTAAGGACGATATCCGAGGATGTTCTGTCCGCGGAACAGCATCTGCAGCTTTGTGTTTTTAAAACCGTCACGGAATTTACGGAGTCTGTCCCATGGATCTTCTTTCAGGAAACGTAAAGAAGCGTCAAATGTTGCTCCTCCCCAGCATTCCACGGAATGATATCCGACTTTGTCAAGTTTTTCTACGATCGGCATCATCTGCTCGGTCGTCATTCTTGTTGCGATCAGGGACTGATGTGCATCACGCAGAATCGTCTCTGTTATTTTAATTGGTTTTTTCTCTGCCATTTCAATCTCCTCCTCGAACTTATTTCACTCCGAATATCGCCATAAATGTTCCTGCCACGACTGCCGTTCCGATAACGCCGGCTACGTTTGGCCCCATTGCATGCATCAGAAGGAAGTTTGTCGGATCTGCCTCAGCACCGACTTTCTGTGATACTCTGGCTGCCATCGGCACTGCAGATACTCCTGCGGACCCGATCAGCGGATTGACCTTGCCTCCGGTTACATAGCACATGACTTTACCAAGAAGAACACCCGCCGCGGTACCGAACGCGAATGCGATCAGTCCCAGGATGACGATCTTGATCGTATCCAGATTCAAAAACGCTTCCGCGCTTGTCGTTGCTCCTACGGAAGTACCAAGCAGGATGACAACGATATACATCAACGCGTTGGACGCGGTTTCTGTCAGCTGGCGTACCACTCCGGATTCACGGAAGAGGTTTCCAAGCATCAGCATTCCGACAAGCGGTGCTGTCGTCGGAAGAATCAGGCAGACAACAATGGTAACGATGATCGGGAAGAGGATCGCTTCCAGCTTGGATACCGGCCGGAGCTGTTCCATCTTGATCTTACGTTCTTTTTCCGTTGTCAGAAGCTTCATGATCGGCGGCTGGATAATCGGTACCAGTGCCATGTAGGAATAAGCCGCTACCGCAATCGGTCCAAGAAGTGCGGTCTGCTGAAGCTTTCCGCAGAGGAAAATCGATGTCGGTCCGTCCGCTCCGCCGATGATGGCGATTGCTGCCGCTGCTTTGTCAGAAAATCCCATTGCCATTGCCCCGAGGTATGCTGCAAAAATACCAAACTGTGCAGCTGCTCCCAGAAGGAAGCTTTTCGGGTTCGCAATCAGCGGGCGGAAGTCTGTCATTGCTCCGACACCCATGAAAATCAGCGACGGCAGAATAGACCACTCGTCCAGTTTATAGAAATAATACAAAAGTCCACCGGTTCCATTATCCGAATCTTCAAAAGACAGCATAATGTCCGGATAGATATTTACAAGGAGCATCCCAAAAGCAATCGGGACGAGAAGAAGCGGTTCAAACCCTCTGTTGATCGCAAGATACAGAAACAAGCATGCAACTGCAATCATGATCAGGTTGCCAACCGTCAGGTTCAGAAATGCCGTCTGCTCTACAAGACGCCCTAACGTCTCAACTATATAGCTCATGTTCTAACCTCCAATTGTCAGTTGTCATTAATTTAATGTTGCAAGCAAGGTTCCCGCTTCACATGCATCTCCTACTGCAAGTTCGATACTTGCCACTGTTCCGTCTTCCGGAGCAACAACAGGGATCTCCATCTTCATCGCCTCAATGATGACAACCGGCTCTCCTCTTTTGACTTTCTGACCTACAGAAGCTTCGATTTTGAATACTTTTCCGGCCGCCCCTGCTTCCACACGGATGCTGCCTGCACCCTGCGTTTTTTTCGGAGCCGGTGCCTTTGGTGCTTTCGGTGCTGCCTTTGGTGCCGCTGCCGGCGCAGATGCCGCTCCTGCTTCATTCTTCTCTTCTACTGTAACGTCATATACGTTTCCATTTACTGTAATTGTATAACTTTTCATGATTGCTTCCTCCTATTTCCACTGACTGTTCTTTCTTCTTTTTTTAATGGAACGTACTACAAATCCGTCTGTAGAAGTCCCCTCACTTGCCGCGATTGCCGCACTGATGACTGCAACCAGCTCCAGATCATCCGTCAGATCCTCTTCCTGGACAGTCTCTTCTTCAACAGCAGCAGGTGCTGCTTCTGTCTGTTTCGGCTCTGTCTTTTTCTGCTGTGTTTTCCCGATCAGGCCGAACAGGGAAATGATAAAGGAAATGAAAATCAGTACGACAAACACGGTTCCCATTCCAAGGACTGTATTCAGACCGGCCTTCTGAAGAATTTCTCCGGTTGAATATTTGGCTGCCGCCGTAAAACTCTCCATCTCCGATTTTTCGTTAAACTCAATCGTAATCTCAGCATCTCTGTCTTCGTACTCGGCATCTGTTGTCAGCATGATGCTGTCCGAGCTCTGCTCCACAGTGAAATCTCCGTGGCTGATATAATCACCACACTCTTCAATTCCAGCTTCCCACGCATCAATCATCGTGGTAAAATTGGACGCCTGCACATTAAATCCTGACTGAAGCAGTGTCAGATTCAACTGCAGTTCACTTACATCCTTAAATGCATCCAGTTCTTCCGTAGACATCTGGCTGAAACTTGAGATCAGCGCATCCGCCTGCTCGATCATTGTATCTTCATCATAATTTGCATCAGAACTGCTGCTGCATCCGGAAAGAGTAAATACGAGGGCAAGGATGACTGCAAATAAACTAATTCTTTTCTTCAACTCGTCTCACCTCTCTATACCGTTCCGTGCTTTTTGGACGGACGGTCCTCTCTTTTTGTGAACAGCATCTCCAGAGCTCCGATCACATACTTTCTTGTATCTTCCGGACGGATCACTGTATCCACATATCCTCTTGCCGCCGCAGATGCCGCGCTTTCCTGCAGACTGCGGTACTGATCTTCTTTTTCCTTTCTCTCATCCGCAGACACGTCAGGATACATGATCTTTGCCGCAAGACCTGCTTCCATTGCTCCGATTTCGGCATCCGGCCATGCATAAACCATGTCAGCTCCAAGTGCCTTGCTGTTCATTACAAGGTAACCGCTTCCAATCGCTTTACCTGTCATAACATTCACCTTCGGCACCGTTGCATTCGCAAATGCGTAGACCAGTTTTGCCGCTTCTCTTGCAAGTGTTTTCTCACTGCATTTTGATGCCTTGAATCCATTGACATCTGTCAGTGTCAGAACCGGAATCTCAAATGCATCGCAGAATGTCACAAAATCAGCTGCTTTCCGGCATCCTTTTGCAGAAAGAGAGCCGTCAAACTCCTGCTGTACTTTGCCTTCTTCATCGTATACTTTGGAACGGTTCGCAACAGCTCCGACCGTCAGTCCGTTCATCCGGACAAAACCGGTCACCATTTCTTTTGCGTACCCTGCCTTTACTTCTATAAATTTCTGATCATCAGCGATCATCGATAACACGAGGGCAGCGTCATCGGCTCCATTTTCAATTCCCGCGCATAACCGGTTCAGGTCGTCGGTGCATTCTTCATAAGAATCGTTGTCCTCATTGTTTGCAGGAAGCATACAGATCAACTCCCGGATACCGGACAGGATTTCACTTTCTGTTCCAAGGAAATCTACATTACCGGCCTCCTCTGTCTGAAACGCCGCACCGGACGTGTCGCATTTTTCAATGTGATTGCCCGGGATCGCATTCGGGGAATTAACAAAAAGCTTTCCTTTTTCTTCCATGAATGTGAAATCGGAAAGTCCGGAAAGGATTGCAGCTCCACCGCCGCAGGTACCAAATACAGCAGTAATCTGCGGGATCACTCCTGAAGCGAGTGCCTGTTTCGCATAAATACTGCCAAACGCCTGCAATGCGTCTGTTCCTTCCTGAAGCCTGAGTCCTGCACAGTCAATCAGGCCGATCACCGGTGCCCCCATTTTCATCGCCATGTCATAAAGGCCTGTAATCTTCTTTGCGTGCATCTCTCCGACTGCTCCGCCGAGTACCGATGCATCCTGGCTGTACACATAGACCAGACTGCCGTCAATGACTCCATATCCGGTGATCACGCCATCTCCCGGAACCTTGCTTTCCTGCATGTTGAAATCCGTGTTCCTGGCTGTGACAGCGCCACCGATCTCAACAAAGCTGCCGGCATCCAGTAATTCTGAAATTCTGAAAACTGCCGGCGTTTTTGCTGCTTCATTACTCATAAACCTAGCCCTCCATTTGTGATATATTCCTAAAAGTTAAACCAAATTTTAGCCAATTATATTATACTTTTTCTAATATCCTTTTTCAAGAGTTTATGTGAAATTTTTGACATATTTTTTCACTCGTATATTGCGTTATCATATTAACGTATTAATGTTTTTTCAGCATATTTCAAGCTTTTTCTACACTTGGCCCAATATAATTTTTAGTTTCTTTCTTTATCTGTCTTTTTTTTATGAAAATTTAATAATTTTGGACTGTGTTACAAAAAATTCATTGTGTCGACACGGAAACTGTGCTAAAATAGCCATTACAGGGATGTCATAATGTTATAAAGGAATACCAAGGGAAATGACATCTTTTGTCTTTTTTATGGCATAAGCAGTAATACAGATTCAGGAAAACCCGGAAGCGTCATGTTTTCTTCCAAGTCAGAAAAGATGCGGTTTTCCGGTGCCGGCCGGGGCAGTTTCCCGCTTCTGTCTTACTTTCCCGAAAGGGAGCATCTTTCAGTGTGCGGCTAGTGCAGTACCGTTCTCTGTCAGATAGCGGATATTGTTCCAGATGCCTGAAATGACCGGATTTTATTTTTGCGGAATATCCAGTCTTTGACATATTTTTGTCTGTCTCCGCAGATAAAATCAGGAAAGCTCACCATCCGGAACAAGAAAAGGGAGAATTCCTCTTCCGTTTTTGCCAGATTGTCTTCTTTTCATGAAGGCAGAGACTACAAGGCAGACCATTCCCTGACTTCTGCTTCCGGCAGTTGTTCATTCTGTCTTAGATGTTGTTCTTTTGCGAACTATATTCCTTTACATAGTCTTTTCCAGCCGGTATATTATGGAAATGGATTTCATAATCTGTAAAAGACACCTGGCCGAAAGGCCGCTTTTGTCTGACTGAGTCCGGCATGATCTGCTGCATCAGAAAGTGTCTGTTTCAATTAGACAGCTCATCACACTTTGGTATGTTGAGTAAGTTTTCTTTCTTAATTAATATAGGGAAGAAAATGACTTGGATGATTTACGTATGAGAAATCAAAAATTAAATTGGAGGGTTTTGACTATGGGAAACACAGCTACTAAATCCAAGAAAGGTTATCCTTTTGGTTTCTACGCTTGTGCTCTGGGATTCACATTTGAAAGATGTGCATTCTACACAGTTAAATGGCTTCTTGCTATTTGGCTGGCTACGGAAACAACAAGTTCAATGGGTGGTATGGGACTTTCTTCTGTAGAAGCAAGTCAGGTTTCCGCTTATTTCGTAGCATTTACTTACATTACTCCTATGATCGGCGGTTACCTCGCTGACTACTGGGTAAGCCCGAGACTTTGCGTAGTTCTTGGTATGATTCTTATGGGTGTCGGCTACCTTATCGGATGGCAGGCAAGCAACATGACACTTGTATGGGTAATGATTATCTTTGTATCTGTTGGTACAGGTTTATTCAAAGGTAACTTATCCGGTGTCAACAGTTTGATGTTTGATGATCAGGATGAACTGAACTCAGCATTCTCTGTACAGTACTCTTTCGTTAATATCGGTTCTTTCATCGGAACGACATTCGTAGTACTGCTTGCAGATTCTCAGGGATATCAGTTCCTGCTGCTTATCGCTGGTGCTCTTCTGCTCATCGATGCAGTTTGGTTCCTTGCTAATGGCAAATCTCTTGGTGACAAGGGTAAACAGCCATTCAAGAAAGACCAGAGATCTTTCGTTGACAAAGAGAAGAAATCCGCAGAAGAAAACAAACCGCTTACATCCGGCGACAAAAAACGTATTGTTGCTATCGTAATCGTTACACTTTTCTCTGCTATTTTCTGGATTGCATGGTATATGTCCTACAACGTAGTATACTACTACTTCGGATTCGGCGACAGCTCCGAATTCCTGAACTGGGCTGACTGGAGCCTGTTCGGATGGCAGATTCCGCAGACATCCTACTTTGACTCTCTGAACGCTCTGACATGTATCGTTCTGGGACCTGTATTCGCTGTTGTATGGGCTAAAATGGCAGCAAGACCGCAGGGCGATATGTCCATGTTCAAGAAGACAGCTATCGGTATCTTCTTAGTAGGTCTTTCCTACGTAGCTATGGTTGTAGCTAACGTAATTCGTGGCGACGGACAGTGCTCATGGTTCTGGGTAATCTTGATCGCATTATTAATGTCCGTTGGTGAAATGATTTTCTCACCACTTGGAAACTCCTTTATTTCCATGTTCGCACCGGCAAAACTGATGGGATTCCTGTTAGGATTCTGGCCAATCGCTGTATTTATCGCTACACTGATTTACCCGAACCTGTACGGTGCTCTCGATGCTGGTTCAAGAGCTGGTAACTTCAACCTGTACTACAGCATCATTGCTGCAGTTGTTATCATCTGTGGTGTTCTGCTGTACGCATTCAGCGGCAAGCTGGATAAACTGGCTGATGAAAAATAATTGAAAACCAAAGGATTTCCACATATTGATTGTGTGTGATTCCTTAGAAAACAATCTGTTTTCCACAGACCGGCATGACTTTTGTCATGCCGGTTTTGTTATATCATTTTCTATGTTTTTTGTACATTTTTTACAATTTCTTCCATATAAGATTTGAACTTAAGCACCAATAGTGATAAAATATTTATAGCTAAAATTATTTCAGATAAAAAGGAGGTTTTTCTCATGACTGTTGTAGCAGACAGAATCGCCAGACTTCGTGCACTGATGGCAGAAAAAGGAATTGACGCATATGTTGTTCCGACTGCTGATTTTCACCAAAGCGAATATGTAGGCGAACACTTCAAAGCAAGAAAATTTATTACAGGATTCAGTGGTTCCTACGGTACTGCTGTCATCGGAAAGGACGATGCCGGACTCTGGACAGACGGAAGATATTTCTTCCAGGCTGAAAACGAAATGAAAGGAAGCGGTATCCGCCTGATGAAGATGTTTGTAGGCGATACACCTTCTGTTACAGAATGGCTTGCTTCCTATGTTCCGGAGGGAGGCACTGTCGCATTTGACGGACGTGTACTTTCCATGGGAGAAGGTCAGGAGTATGAAGAAGCACTTGCTTCCAAAGGAATTCGTATCGATTATATGGAAGATCTGATCGACTCGATCTGGGAAGATCGCCCGCCTCTTTCAGACAAACCGGCATTTTTCCTTGAAGAAAAATATTCCGGAGAAAGTACCTCTTCCAAACTGGAGCGCGTGAGAAAAGCAATGTCCGAACAGGGTGCTACCGCACATGTGATTGCATCGCTCGATGATATCTGCTGGCTGTTAAATGTCCGTGGGGATGATATCGATTTCTTCCCGCTTCTGCTCTCCTACGCCATTGTAAAAATGGACAGTGTAGAACTCTATGTGGACGACAGTAAATTAAACGAACAGATCCATGCAGAATTTGCAAAGAACAATGTAAATATTCATCCATACAATGACATTTACGAAGATATCAAAACACTTTCTGCAGATGAAGTCGCTATGATCGATCCAATGAAAATGAATTATGCACTTTACAAAAACATTCCTTGCAAAATTGTAGAATGCGCAAACCCGACTATCCTCATGAAAGCCATGAAAAACCCGGTTGAACTTGAAAATATTAAAGAAGCTCATATCAAAGACGGTGTGGCAATCACAAAATTCATGCACTGGATCAAAACACGCTACGATAAAGAGGTTATCACAGAATTAAGTTCCGCTGCAAAACTTACATCCCTGCGCGCTGAACAGGAAGGCTACATCCGTGACAGTTTCGAACCTCTTTGCGCATTCGGCGACCACGCAGCCATGATGCATTATTCACCATCTGAAGAAAGTGATGTACAACTCAAGGAAGGCGGATTCTTCCTCAATGATACAGGCGGCGGTTACTATGAAGGATCTACAGACATCACCCGTACTTTTGTACTCGGTTCTGTCAGCGATGAAATGAAAAAATACTATACCGCTGTTGTACGTGCCATGATGAATCTTGCGAGAGCAAAATTCCTCTACGGATGTTACGGATATAATCTTGACGTCCTTGCAAGAGGACCAATCTGGGAACTGGATCTTGATTTTCAGTGCGGCACCGGCCATGGCGTAGGATACCTTGCAAATATTCACGAACCACCGACAGGCTTCCGCTGGTATGTCGTACCGAGCAAGAACGAACACCACCAGCTCGAAGAAGGCATGGTTATCACTGACGAACCGGGAATCTACGAAGACGGCAAATTCGGAATCCGTACCGAAAACGAATTCATCGTCAGAAAAGGAACCAAAAACAAATACGGACAGTTCATGTACTTTGAAACCATCACCTTCGCACCAATCGATCTCGATGGAATCGATCCAGAATACCTGTCCAAAACAGAAAGAGAATGGCTCAATAACTACCACAAACAAGTATATGAAAAAATTTCTCCACACTTAACAGACGAAGAAAAAGAATGGCTCAAAACATATACAAGAGAAATTTAATTTGAAATCGGGGACGTGTTCCGATGCATCGGAACACGTCCCCGACGCGATAAAAAATCCTCTCCTATCCCTGTTGTCTGAATTTATCAAGTCTTCGAAACAATTCTTTTCTCGACATAATTCTAGGATCCAGCATTGTTTCTGCAAAATTTTTTCGATTCTCAGGTAATTTCTGTAGATCCCAGAGTTGCAAATCCGGATGTTCTTCTAGATAAATTTCTATCCATTTCCGAAATATTTTTTCCTTTTGTTCTCTGGTATCTTCCGGTAGATCTTCTATAAATACTTCTTCTAATTGAGGGATCACTCTTTCGGACGAATACACCATTTGTCCACTTTTAATAAACTGACGTGCATTTTCGTGTATCAGTCCCTCCTTTTCATAAAGGTACTCCTGCGCGCTGCTATATTGATATCGGTTCATTTTTCCTGTAATCTTTGCTTTGACTGGATTTAAGTGGATATAATAGAAACACTGCCAGAGATATTCTTCACTTTCAATTGGGAAACTTTTAAATCTGTTTTGAAATACATGTCCATTTCTTTCCATCTTTCGGTTGTAATACATTGCATAAGCCGTCTGCACAGCTTTCATGTACTCAGAAATCTCTTTCAGTGGTCCGTGCAGGAGAAGGTGTAAATGATTCGACATAATACAGTACGCATAGATTTCCACCGTCTCTACTTCCTTCTCTTTTAAATACTTTGTCAACTTTTCTTTATGTCGATTTGTTTCAAAAATGCGTTCTCGATTGATTCCCCGGATGATTACATGATAAAAATCCGAAGAAGATTTTTTTCTACCATTTCTTGGCAATTCATCACTCCGTTCTGTAAATTTCAAATTAAAAATTGAAAATAAATAAGATACAATTTAGAAAAAAGAAACTAAAAGATATGATTTCAGATTTTTTTCATCGGGGACAGGTTCCGATACGCCGGAACACGTCCCCAAAAATATTATACTCTTTTTTATAGAAGTGTACCACTGTTTCTTATTCTTTTTATGTATATTTCGACGACTGCTTATGTGTATTTACAGTGCATAGGTTTTCCAGATCTGTCGGTAGGTCCAGAGCAGGTCTTTTCTGGAAATTTGGTCTCCGCTGATGATATTTTTTTGTTCAAGAACTTCTCCGTTTAGTAGAAGGGTTACTTCTCCAAGTTTTTGTTTTTTTTCTACCGGGGCCTGGATCGTATCTTGCTCCTGGATCTGGATTTCGATCGTTTCTGTCTTTTTCATCAGAATCCGTTTTTGCCTGTCTGTTGTAGATATATTCAGGAATGCATTCACAGTTCCATCATTGTATAAATTTCCATCCTGTGGTGTTGAATCCTTCACTTCTTTTTCTTTTCCTGCCTCCAGAAGTCGTATTTCGCCATTTTGCAGTGCTTCCTCCCAATATTGGCGGTATTCGTACTGGTCGAGCCCGTACTGCACCAGTTTCTTCATATCATCCCATTTATAATATTTGTTATTCGGCCATCCGCAGGCAAGAAGTGTTACGATCAGTGTTTTGTCTCCCTGTCTTACCGCTCCCGCATAACAGTATCCTGCTTCTCCGGTAAATCCGGTTTTCCCGGTCAGTGCGCCTTCCATCATATCCAGAAATGCATTATGATTGCTGCATGTGAATTGTTTCTTCCCTGTGGTATCCTGAAATGTTTTTGTCTTTGTCTGTGTGATCCGCAAAAACGCTTCCTTTTGTGGCGATTCCATAATGCAATACCTCATAATTCTCGCCAAATCTTTCGCCGTTGTATGATGAATTCCGTCTTCGTCTTTTCCATCCAGCCCGTTTGGTGTCACAAAATTCGTGTGGTTGCACCCCAGTTTTTTTGCTTTCTGATCCATCAGACTTGTAAACTCATCCACAGTTCCTGAAATATGCTCCGCCACTGCCCACGCACTGTCATTGTGAGACTCCAGCATAATTGAGTACAGGAGATCTTCCATATAAAATTGATCGCCTTCCTTCATCCCAAGATGCACTTCCGGCTGTCTTGCTGCTTCTTTCGAAACTGTTACAATATCGTTAAGATTTGCTGTTTCCAATGCAAGAATACAGGTCATAATCTTCGTTGTACTTGCCATTGGACGCTCTTCCCCACCGTCTTTTTCAAACAGTATCCGTCCACTTTCACCATCCATGAGAACAGCTGACTGTGCATATAATTGCAAATTATCCACCTGAGCTTCTTCTTCCGCCTGTACCTGCAACACCGGAAAACCAACACTAATACAAAGTACACCTATCATAAAAATTACTCCGGCCTTCCACTTCAACCGTCTACAACTCCTCATTTTCAACAGACCACTCCCAGATCAAACTTTCTAAGACAACTCTATGAAAATTCAGACACCTTTATTCCAAAAATGTTCTTTTACCGTAATATTCATGTAAGGTTTGCTACTCATTTTGTTCATAATTTTTTCAACGGGGACGTGTTCCGGTGCATCGGAACACGTCCCCGTTGAAACGTTGAAAAATAAAAATTTTAACATTCTTCTGCGATTTTTTTGACGAGTTTTTCGGTATCGTCCCATCCGATGCATGGATCAGTAATGGACTGTCCGTAGGTGCGGTTGTCGGTGATTTCCTGGCGGCCTTCGATGAGGTAACTTTCGATCATGACTCCTTTGATGAGTTTTTTGAGATCGGTGTTATAATTTCTGCTATGCAGGACTTCGCTGACAATACGGATCTGTTCTTTGTATTGTTTGTTTGAGTTAGAGTGGTTTGCGTCTACGATGACTGCCGGGTTTTTGAGTCTGGATGTTTTGTACATTGCGCTGAGCCGGTAAAGGTCTTCATAGTGGTAGTTTGGTATGCAGGTTCCGTATTTGTCTACGCCGCCGCGGAGAATGGCGTGTGCGAGTGGATTGCCGCTGGTGGTGACATCGAGTGTCCGGTAGATAAACTGGTGGGCGCCTTGTGCTGCTTTGATAGAGTTGAGCATAACAGAAAGATCGCCGCTGGTCGGATTTTTCATTCCTACCGGGATATCCATGCCGCTTGCCGTCAATCGGTGCTGCTGATTTTCAACAGATCTTGCTCCTACAGCCTCATAGGAGAGAATGTCATCGAGGTAGCTTCTGTTTTCCGGATAAAGCATTTCGTCGGCTCCGGTGAGTCCGCTGACTTCGATGGAATGCAGATGAAGTTTCCGGATAGCGATCAAGCCTTCCAGAAGGTTTGGCTCTTTGTCCGGTTCCGGCTGATGCAGCATGCCTTTGTATCCTTCTCCTGTTGTTCTTGGTTTGTTCGTATAGATCCTCGGGATCAGAATCAGTTTGTCTTTGACTTCTTCGTTGAGTCGGGCGAGCCGTTCTACATATTCGCAGACTGCATCTTCGTTATCTGCGGAGCATGGTCCGATGATAACGAGAAATTTATCGGAATACCCGGTGAATACATTCTGAATCTCTCCATCCCGTTCTTCTTTGATTTTTTTCATGTCCGCAGACATAGGATATTTTTGTTTCAGCTCTTCCGGCTCCGGAAGTCTGGCCTGTATCTTCATTGCCATAATCTTGTCCTCTTTCTTTTTTTCTATCTTTTGCTGTCTTCTTTAAATTTGCCTGATCTCTGTTTGCTCTGTACAGTTTCAATCAAATTGCCCGTTTGCAATTATCATACATGCAGCTTGATCTCCGCTTCATCCTCTGCCTCTTCTTTAAACTGTTCCATCTGATCCGGATCGATGCCCGGCAGATCCTCCAGTTTCTGTACGCTGAATCTTCTTAAAAATTCTTCTGTCGTTCCGAAAAGAAGCGGCCTTCCCGGCGCGTCCAGTCTTCCAACTTCACAGACGAGGTTATATTCTACCAATTTGTTGACTGCGTGATCGGACTTGACGCCGCGGATCTTTTCAATTTCAATTTTGGTAACCGGCTGTTTATACGCAATGATGGAAAGTGTCTCCAGAAGAACATCGCTGAGCACCTGCTTTTTCGGCTGTTTTGCAATGCGGATCAAATACTCATAAGCCTCGGGTTTTGTGCACATCTGGCAGGAATCTTCCAGTTCAATAATGCTGATTCCTCTGTCCTCTTCTTCGTATCGTTTCTGCATGGATGTAACCGCCTCTTTAATCCGTTCTTCCGGCTCTTCTACCGCTTTTGCAATGCGTGAGAGTTCCACTGCTCCTCCCATGGTAAAGAGGATGGCCTCAATGATTCCTTCCAGTTTCCGTATCTCCATTGTCCTCTTCCTCCTCATCTGTGGACAGAATCAAAATGTCCCCGAATGTTTCTTCCTGACTTGCAGTGATCTTCCCGGCTTTCATCATCTCCAGTACTGCAAGAAAGGTCACGATAACCTGTACTTTCGATGACTGTTTCATCAGCAGATCACGGAACTTAAATGACCGGTGTGTCCTTGTATATTCTGAAATGTATTCCATCTTCTCCGGGAGTGTTACTTCTTCTTTTTCAATCTTGCCAAACCGGCTTCTGACCGGGTCAATCTTATCGTTCTGACGGCGCATGACTTCCTGAAAAATCTCGTTTAACCGGGTCAGGGTCAGATCCCCGATCAGCTCGTCCAGATCTACCGGTGGTGTGTACTCAGCCACCTCTTTCGGGAGATCCGCTTCCCGGTACATCCGCCTTTCGCCTAATACTTCCCGGTCCCGCAGTTCATACGATATATACTTGTACATCTTATACTGCAAAAGCTGTTCTACCAGCTCCTGTCTTGGATCTTCTTCCTCTCCTTCTTCGTTGACTTCTTTTGGAAGAAGCATTCTGCATTTGATATCCAGAAGAGTCGCCGCCATTACGAGAAACTCGCTCATGACATTCAGATCCTCCCGTTCCATCTGCCGGATATATTCCATGTACTGGTTGGTAATCTCTACAATCGGGATATCATAAATATCTATTTTATTTTTATCAATCAGGTGCAGGAGCAGGTCCAGCGGCCCCTCAAACACCGGAAGCTTTACCGGTATGCCCATTTGGTTCCTTCTTTCTCTACGCTTCGTCTAACCGTTTTATTATACATGATCCTGCTTCTTTTCTCAAGAGATTCCGCTCCCTTCCCGCAGTTTCCCACACGCTGCTATTTTTCCTGCCGTCCGCAGATTACAACCACTTCCGCCCGGTCAAACAAGCGGATCGGGATGCTGTGTCCTCCCAGTCCTTTGCTGACAATGATATCACTCTCGCCGCGCCTGGAATGTTCTCCCGAATATTTCGGAAATAATGTCAGCTGCGGTGAAATGATTCCGCCGATCCCGGGAAGGCGTACGACTCCGCCGTGAAGGTGTCCGCACAGGACAAGGTTCATTCCCCAGTCCGCGTAGGTTTCCGCATAAAGTGCCTGATGAGCCAGCAGAATCTTATACGGACCTCCGTCTTTGACCGGACGCATGTCAAACTGTTCCGGCATCAACTGTTCCGGACTCTCATCACAAAAAGAATCATAGTGTTTCCATGGAACCTGCTTGGCAAAAAAGGAAACCGGAATTTCCAGTCCTCCGATCTGTACATTCTGTCCTCCAAGCTTCAGGGTGCAGGCTTCATTTTCGAGCATATGAATTCCGGCGTCGACCAGCCTTTTTTTATAATTCTGATAGGCCTTTCCATATTCTTCCTCGCACTCTTTCATCTTCTGCTCATGGTTTCCATTGGCACAGTAAACCGGAGCAATGGACGGAAGCTGTTCCATAAAGCGTGCCGCCTTCTCCGATTTTTCACCGGTACTTCGGATCAGCATGTCCCCTCCAACAAGGATCAGATCCGGCTTCTCGTCACGTACTGCGCGGAGCAGTTTTTCATTGCCTTCTCCGTATTCCTGATTGTGAAGGTCACTTAAAAAAACAATCTTCCAGTCATCTCCTGTGCCATTGGTCCCGGAATCCACATCATAGCGTGTTACTACAAAGGTATGGTTTTCATAAAAAATTCTCAAAAGCACCAGAAGCGCAAGAAAGAAAAGACACACGATAACGGTTATCATTCTGCCTTTTCCCCCGTTTCTGCCGCTTCTTTAACTGCCTCGTACAGGTCACGGATCGTGTCAAAACAATAGTCCGGCTTCCAGATGCTTGTCCGCACTTCCTCCTCATCGGCTTCTCCGGTGTAGACAACCGCCGTCTCCATTCCGGCATTGATGCCGCAGGCGATATCGGTGTAAAGCCGGTCCCCTACAACAAGGAACTCTTCCGAAGATCCCCGGCACTGCTTTGCACACAGATCCGCAATTACCCGGTTTGGTTTACCGATAAAGTGCGGCTCACGACCGACGGTATCACGGATCATCCCGCAGATAGCACCACAGTCCGGAATGAATCCGAAAGGTGCAGGACACCTCAGATCCGGATTGGTTCCGAGGAAATCCACTTCCTCCCGGAACAGCAGTTTACACGCTTTTTCCAGTTTTTCATACCGAAGTGTATCGTCAAACCCGGCAAGAACACAGGTCACATCCTGCTCTGCCTCTTCCGTCACCTGCACTCCGAATCCTTTCAGTTCTTCCACGAAAGAAGGTGTCCCAAGTACAAACACCTTCTTCCCCGCATAGTGTTCTTTCATATAAAGGCATGCCGCGTAGGAAGCAGTCATAAACTGCTCCTCCGAAGCTTCGATGCCCCATCTTGCAAATTTGTCAACATAGTCTTTCCTGCTCTTTGTAGAATTGTTTGTGATATAGAAACTCCGGCCGCCTTTTCTTTCAATCCATTCCAGCAACTCTTTGGTTCCGTCATATAATGTCTCTCCGACAGCCAGCGTTCCGTCAATATCAAATAAAAAATACTTTTTTTCTTTTAACATGCTTTTGGCTCCTTTTCCTAGACATTATATAATTTTTCTCTTCCTTTTACAACGAAAAGCTGTCCAAAACATCTTCGATTGCGTGTTTTAGCGACATGGCCGGCACATCGTCCGCCGCAGCCAGCTCCACTTCTCCGATCTTCTCCCCGTTCAGCAGATACTGTACCGTTCCAGCCTTCTGTCCTTTCTTCACCGGAGCTTTTAAAGAGGCCTTTGGCACCACTTCCTTTTCTACTCCGCTTACATCCGCTCCGCTGACGTCGAGATAAGAGAAACCGCTCTTCTGCACGACCTTTACCTGATCCTCTTCTCCACGTTCCACTTTTACCGTTTTTTGCACGGACTCCCAGTCCGGATCCTCGTACTTCCGGCAGATGGAGAATCCATAATTCAGCAGTGTCTGAGCATCTGCAAACCGTGTCTTTACGTCCGGCGCCGCCATAATAACGGCAATCAGATCAATTCCGTCTTTCTGTGCGGTGGCACTCAAACAGAATTTTGCCTCTCCTGTGGATCCTGTCTTCAGCCCGGTGGCATAGGAGTACTGTCGGATGAGCTTATTCGTATTGGAAAGGCCAAACTCTTCCTCGCCCTTTTTCGTTTTATGTACGATGGTATCCATCCAGATTTTCGCATACTCGTACACATCCGGATATTTTGTAATCAGTTCCCGTGACATCAGTGCAATATCTCTGGCTGTCGTCACATGACCGTCCGTATCCAGGCCGTTACAGTTTTTAAACACTGTATTCTCCATCCCGAGACCTTTGGCCCGTTCATTCATCTGCTGCACAAACGCCTCCTCTGTGCCGGAAATGTATTCTGCCATGGCGACACAGGCATCATTGGCACTGGATACAACGATACATTTCAGCAAGGTATCCACCGTCTGTTCTTCTCCGGCTTCCAGAAACACCTGGCTGCCTCCCATGGAAGCGGCATACTCCGAGGTGGTCACCACATCTTCTTTGTGAATTTTCCCTGCCGAAAGGGCGTCGTAAATCAAAAGAATCGTCATAACTTTGGTCACACTGGCCGGCGGTCTTCTGGTATCCGCGTCCTTTTCATACAATACTTTTCCCGTTGACGCCTCCATCAAAAAAACAGAAGGAGCCGTGACGGTCACACTTCCCGCACTTTCTCCTCCTGTCTCTTCTTCTGCCATGACGGCCATACTCCCCGAAATGCAGAACAGGACCGACGCCATCAGCATTGCTATCCACTTTTTCACTTCTTACCTCTTCATCTGGCATTTATTACATTGTAGGATTCTGCCTGCCAAAATATGTCTGTCCCATCAAGAAAGGAGCGGAAATCGAAGCTGAATCGTAAACCAGTTCCCCTTCAGCCAGGCCCGGATCTCTCCGTGCATCCGTACAGTAAATTCCTTTGCAATGGAAAGTCCAAGGCCGGAGGAAGCGTTCCTGCTTCTTGCCTCGTCCGCCTTATAAAACCGTTCAAATACTTTCCCTACATCAATTTCATCCGGCCTGGCCGTATAGTTGGCACACTCCACCACAGCCCAGCCCTCTTTCCTGAACATGGAGAATTTCATCTTCCCCTCTCCATGATCGAGACCATTTTTGATAATATTCTGGAGCGTCCGGCGAAGCCCCGCTTCGTTTCCTTCGATCTGCAGCTGCTCCTCGGTAAGATCAATCTCCGGTTCCATGCCTCTTTCCACCCAGACATCATAATAAGAAAACGCCGTCTCGGTCAAAATCCGGTTCAGATAAAGGGGCTCCAGTTTCAGCTCATAGGTCTCATTTTTCAGTTTTGTATAGGTGAACAACTCTTCCAGCATTTCTTTCAGGCTTACAATCCGCTCCTGAATCACTTTTAGATACCGTTCCCGTTCTTTCTGCTCTTTGCTGTCTCTTAACAGCTGGAAATATCCATCAAGCGAAGTCAAAGGGGTCCGGATATCGTGGGAAAGATTCGTATAAGCATCGGAAATGTCCTGCTCTTTTTTCAGATATCTCCGCCGCTGCTCTCTCTGCAGTTCCAGCATTTCATTCAGTTCATCTGTCAGTTCCCGGATGCCGAAAGCATCCATCTGCCTTGTAATCAGAAGATTGCTGTCATATTCTTTCAGAAACGCCAGCTGGCGGCAGATATCCCGTATCTGCCGCTTGTATACTGCCAGTATGATAAGAAGTACAGCCACCAGGGCCGCAAGAATTCCAATGATCCATTCCATTTATCTGATGTCCCTTCTTTGAAATACAATGGCACTGACTACAGTGAAGACTGTACCGTAGACAATCGCCACCAGGGCTGCCTTAATCAGGAGATCCGGATCTCCGTGAAGCTGCAGTATACTGATCGATCCCGTTACCGTGTAAGAAAGAACGTCCACTGTCCTGTCAAAGACTGATTGAAGTCCTCTTCCGACCATTCCCCAGAGCAGGACCGTCATATTCATGCAGAGCATGATCGCCAGCGTCATGCTGATAATATTATTGAGAATAAGGATCGAAATTCCCATCACAATCAGAGCCAGTGCATAGTGCAGCAGCAGCTGGGTTCCGATATATCCGAGGAACTCCGATACCGGACCGACCTCCAGATATCCGTAAAATACTGCATTACAGAAAGCCTGAACTGCCAAAGTAAGCAAAAAGGTCAGTACCGTATAGAAAAATAAAATCACTGCCTTGGAAATCACCAGATCCGACCGCCTCCTGCACTGTCCTCCGATGTTTTTAATGTATCCGCTCCGAATATCTGCCGTTGCAAAGAGAACGGCAAAAATGACGATAAAAATCGCTTCCACTTTCCCCTGCGTGTTGGCATAAAACATGTCATAGAGCGTTGCTTTCTGCCCCGGTTCTGTCGGCACTGTCACATACATGCCAAGATTCTCCGCCGTATCTTCTACTCCTTCCTGCATCGTCTCCCAGTTATTGGCACTTGCCTGTGGATCCTTATATTCTTCCCGCATGAATGCAGTAGTGAGAACCAGCATCACAGTAAGCAAGATCCAGAGAATGTACTGGCTTTTTGATTTCAGCATCCGGTAAAAGTCCATTTTAATGATATTCAGCATGACCGGCACCTCCTGTCAGATTCAGATAATAATTCTCCAGCTTCTCGCTGCACACCTTCAATTCCCGGATATCCGCCCCGGCACGAATCAGCTCCCTGTTTAACCATGCGCTCCGGTCCATCTTCTCAAAGACCCACACATGACCGGAATCCACGATCTGATACTGCTGAATTCCAAGCCGGTCCAGTATCGGCACAATCTGTTCCGGCACTCCCGTAGCAATCTCAATCCGCTCGCCGCAGCGCTCCATCAGTTCTTCCCGTGTAATCTCCTCGATCAGTTCCCCGTGATGGATAATGCCATAATCCGTCGCAATCTTGGAGAGTTCCTCCAGAATATGGCTGGAAATCACAATCGTCATATTTTTCTCTTTATTCAGTTTCAGGATGGTATCTCTGATCTCCACAATTCCCTGCGGGTCCAGTCCGTTAATCGGTTCGTCGAGCAGCAGCAGGTCCGGCTCGCCTACCAGAGCAAGGCCGATTCCAAGTCTCTGTTTCATCCCGAGGGAAAAGTGCTTCGTTTTTTTCTTTCCCGTGTCTGAAAGGCCTACAATTTTCAGAATCTCCTCAATGTATCCTTTTTTATGAATTCCGAAAAAACGACATTTCAGGTCCAGATTATCATAGGCGCTTAAATTTCCGTAAATCCCCGGTGCCTCGATCAGGCACCCGATCCGGGACCGTACATTTGCAAGTTCTTTTCCCCTCAGCCCGAATATCTCGATCTCACCGCTGCTTGGCGATGCAAGTCCGGCAAGCATTTTTAAAAACGTTGTCTTCCCGGCGCCGTTTCGTCCGATCAGTCCGTATACCGCCCCTTTCCGGACATGCATGCTGATCCGGCTGACCGCCCTGTGATGCCAGTATTGTTTTGTAAGTCCCTGGGTTCTGACTATCGTCTGATTCACTTTTATTCATCTCCTTTTTTTATTTGCTTTCATCTTACACTCTCTTTCCAAATCCTTCGCAAATAAAAAGTAAAGACTTCGTAAAGATCTCATCTGGAAAGTGTATAGCCGATTCCCCATACTGTATCGATAAACGACCGGTCCGATACTGTTTTTAGTTTCTTCCTGATATTGCTGATATGCACATCAATGGCCTTCGTTTCACCCATAAACGGCTCCTCCCACGCCGCCTCAAAAATCTCTTCCTTGCTGAATACTTTTTTGGGCCAGCTAAGAAACAGTTCCAGAATCAAAAACTCCTGCCTGGTCACTCCTTCCAGACGCACCCCGTCTACGTAGATCTGGTGCTCCTCACGGTCAAGGAGAAGTCCATTGTGCTCCAGCACTTTCGTTTCTTTGGCCCCGGAACTTTTTCTGAGCTGTACCTGGACTCTTGCCAGCACTTCCCGGATCTCAAAAGGTTTGACCACATAATCATCCGCGCCGCCAAGGAGAACATCCACCTTATCGTCCATCTCATCTTTTGCAGAAAGAACAATAACCGGAATGGCCCCTTTTGCACGGATCTCTTTCAGAAGCGCCTCCCCGGACATGCCCGGCAGCATCAGATCCAGAAGGACCAGATCCGGCCGTTCCTGCGAAAGCACAAATCTCCCTTCTGTCCCGGAAAATGCCTGTACGCAGCGGTATCCTTCCTTTTCCAACGCTTCTTTCAGCATCTCATTGATATTGACATCATCTTCCACAATCAAAATCATATTCATCCTGTCTTCCTTCCTTTTGGCTCATCTTTTCCTATCGTAGCACGTCCGAAGTTTTCTGTAAACATAGAAAAAAACAGGATGCCTTCCGGCATCCTGTCTCTGCACATCTTAGTTATATTTACGTTTTCTAGCAGCCTCAGATTTCTTTTTACGTCTTACGCTTGGTTTTTCGTAATGTTCTCTCTTACGAATCTCCTGCTGGATACCAGCTTTTGCGCAGTTACGTTTGAATCTGCGTAAAGCGCTGTCTAAACTTTCGTTTTCTTTAACGATTACATTTGACATAGTCTCACACCTAACCTCCCCTCCAGTCCTGTATTGTGCATCATACGACTGTTCGGGTATTTTATTGCACTACAAGTATTATACCATATTTTCTTTATCCGTCAAGGAGTTTTTCGCATCTTTATACGCGCTTTTGCGGGATTATGCCAGCTGTTCCTTTGCGGTTTCTCTTGCTTTTTCCAGTGCAGCATCCACGCCATCCGGATTCTTGCCGCCGGCCTGTGCCATGTTCGGGCGTCCGCCGCCGCCTCCGCCGACCAGTCCTGCGATGGCTTTGATCAGGTTTCCTGCATGGGCGCCTTTCTTCACCGCGCCGTCTGTCGCCGTCGCCATCAGGCTGACTTTTCCGTCTGTCACAGATGCGATCACGATGACGCCTTCACCGACTTTTTCCTTTAACTGATCGCCGAGATCACGCAGTCCGTTCATGTCTACGCCTTCGACTTTTGTTGCGATCACGGAAATTCCATCGATCACTTCTGCCTGATCTGTGACATCTCCCATGGCATCCTTTGCCAGTTTGCTCTTCAGGCTTTCCACTTCGCTTCTAAGCTCTTTGTTCTCTGCCTGCAGATGGCTGATCTTCTCTTCCAGATGATCCGGTGTCGTCTTCAAAGCCCTGGAAGCCTCATGAAGAATCATTTCCAGATTTGCATAGTATTCCATCAGTCCTTTGGAAGTCAGTGCCTCGATACGGCGCACACCTGCTGCCACACCTGCTTCGGAAACAATCTTGAAGGATCCGATGGATGCAGTATTGTCCACGTGTGTTCCACCGCAAAATTCCTTGGAGAATTCTCCCATGCTGACAACGCGGACGATATCGCCGTACTTTTCACCAAACAAAGCCTGCGCCCCTGTCTTTTTGGCCTCTTCGATCGGAAGGTTTTCTACCTTCACCGGAAGTGCATCGGCAATGGCCTTGTTTACAATATCTTCTACGTTTTTGATTTCTTCCGGCGTCAGTGCGGAGAAATGGGTAAAGTCAAAACGAAGTCTTGCCGCATCCACGTAGGAACCAGCCTGCTCTACGTGCGTTCCAAGTACGGTACGCAGTGCTTTCTGAAGCAGATGAGTCGCACTGTGGTTTCTTGCGGAGAGTCTTCTGTTCTCCTCATCGACTTTCAGCACAACCGTCTCTCCGGTACGGATCATGCCTTTTACTGTATATCCAATATGCGCGATCTTTCCGCCCAGAAGTTTCTTCACATCTTTTACTACGAATTCAAAGCTTCCATCTTCGGAAGTAATCACACCTTTGTCTGCATTCTGTCCACCGCTTGTTGCATAGAACGGAGTCTCTTCTACGAAAATCGTACCTTCCACGCCTTCGGTCAGCGCCTCAGTCAGTTCGTTCTCTGTCGTCAGCACCGTTACCCTGGAGCTGTGTGTCAGTATCTCATATCCAACAAAAGTCGATGTCACAGACGGGTCGATGGACTCATAAACAGTCACGTCTGCTCCCATATAGTTTGTTACGCCTCTTGCTGCACGTGCGGTCTCCCGCTGTACCTGCATGGCTTTCTGGAATCCTTCCTCATCTACGGAAATTCCCTTTTCTTCCAGGATCTCTTTTGTCAGATCCAGCGGGAATCCATATGTGTCGTAGAGCTTGAACGCATTGTCTCCGGAAAGAATCTTCTCTCCTTTTTCGTTCATCTCTGCTTCCATCTCTGCAAGGATGCCGAGACCCTGGTCGATGGTTTTATTAAACTGGTCTTCCTCTTTACTAATGACATTGAGAATGAAATCTCTCTTTTCTTCCAGTTCCGGGTACCCGTCTTTGGATCCGGCGATTACCGTCTCGCAAAGACCGGACAAGAATTTTCCTTCGATATTCAGAATTCTTCCGTGACGGCATGCGCGGCGCAGGAGACGTCGAAGCACGTAGCCTCTTCCCTCGTTGGACGGCATGATTCCGTCGGAAATCATAAATGTCACGGAACGGATATGGTCTGTGATGACACGGATGGAAATATCCGTCTTCTCATCCTCTTTGTAAGTCACGCCCGCAATCCGGC
This sequence comes from Sellimonas catena, assembly GCF_027924685.1. Classification (NCBI taxonomy): domain Bacteria; kingdom Bacillati; phylum Bacillota; class Clostridia; order Lachnospirales; family Lachnospiraceae; genus Sellimonas; species Sellimonas catena. The sequence continues at coordinate 19,194 of NZ_BSBO01000033.1, read as the reverse complement.
ATACATGGTCACGGAGCGCTTTCATTGTATCAATATCAAAAATGGAATCCACGTCCTGTACAACACTTGCCAGACGCTCCAGTCCCATTCCTGTATCGATATTCTTCTGTTCCAGTTCGCTGTAATTGCCGTGTCCGTCGTTGTCAAACTGGGTGAATACGTTGTTCCAGATTTCCATGTAACGGTCGCACTCACAGCCTACTGTACAGTCCGGTTTGCCGCAGCCGTATTTTTCGCCGCGGTCATAGTAGATCTCGGAACATGGTCCGCAAGGTCCGGAACCGTGCTCCCAGAAATTGTCTTCTTTTCCAAACTTGTAAATCCGGTCTGCCGAGATGCCCATCTCCTTGTTCCATATATCAAAGGCTTCCTGATCATCCACGTAAACGGACGGATACAGGCGGTTTGGATCAAGTCCTACCACTTCGGTCAGGAATTCCCAGGACCAGTGGATCGCCTCTCTTTTAAAATAATCTCCGAAGGAAAAGTTCCCGAGCATCTCGAAAAAGGTACCGTGTCTTGCGGTCTTTCCTACATTTTCGATATCACCGGTACGGATACATTTCTGGCATGTAGCCATCCGTCTTCTCGGCGGAATCTCCTGTCCGGTAAAGTATGGTTTTAATGGTGCCATCCCGGAATTGATGAGCAACAAACTCTTATCGTTGTGCGGCACCAGGGAAAAACTTTTGTGAACGAGATGTTCTTTGCTCTCGAAAAAGTCCAGGAACATCTTTCTTAACTCATTGACTCCATAAGTCTGCATGACGCTGTCTGCCTCCTCATTGTATATTTCAAGCGTTCTCTCTTCTTTTGCTTATCTTATTAATCATACTGGATTGCACGGAAGGTGTCAAGATTCCTTCTCCCCGGAATGCAGGACTTTCTGCGCAAAATGGACGGACTGCATGGCGTCTTTCCCGTAAAAATCCGCTCCGATCATGTCTGCATACTCCTGATTGAGCACCGCTCCGCCCACCATAACCTGGCAGTCCGGCTTTTCTTTTCGGAGCAGCCGGATGGTTTCCTCCATATTGACCACGGTTGTTGTCATCAACGCGCTTAATCCCACGAGGCGGATGTCCTCTTTGACCGCTGTTTCCACGATCCGCTCCGGATCTACATCTTTTCCCAGGTCAATCACGTCAAATCCGTAATTTTCCAGCAGCACTTTGACGATATTTTTCCCAATATCGTGGATGTCGCCCTTGACCGTGGCAAGAATGATTTTTCCGTTTTTCTCCTGCACAATGCCGCTTTGTTCCATCGTATCCTTGAGTACCGCAAAGGCCTCTTTCGCCGCATCCGCACTCATCAACAGCTGCGGAAGGAACAGCGTTCCCTGCTCAAACCGTTTTCCCACCGTGTCAAGGGCCGGAATCAGATGCTGATTGATAATGGAAAGAGGCTCCTCCGTCTCTGCAAGGGCTTTTGCCAGACGGCCTGCTTCCTCTTTCAGCCCCCGCTCAATGGTGTAACGCAGATCCATCTCCCCGGTTTTCCGGTCGTTTCCAGTTCCGGAAGCACCGCCGGCACTGTCTGTCTTCCCGGATGCCGGACTGCCTGTCCGGGCCGGTCCGGCCGGTTTATAATCTGCATACGCCGCAATATACGCCTCACAGTTTTTATCAAAGTTCATCAACGCCAGATAGGAACGGTAGGCCTTCATCATCTCTTCGGATCCCGGATTGATGATGCCCGCGGTCAGGCCTTTCTGCATGGCAAGGGCATAAAAGACGGAGTTTACTGCCGGGCGGTACGGAAGCCCGAAGGAAATATTGGACACGCCAAGCACCGTGCGGACATGGTATTTCTTCCGTACCATCTCCAGTGCCTGAAGCACCGTGATGGCTCCTTCCGGCTCGGAACTGATAGTCATGGTCAGCACATCAATGACAATGTCTTTCGGCCTGATTCCGTACTTTGCAGCCTCCCGGATAATCTTTCCGGCTACTTCCACACGTCCTTCGGCGGTCTTTGGAATTCCGTTTTCATCCAGTGCAAGGCCGATCACCACACCGCCGTATTTTTTCACAAGCGGGAAGACCATGTCCATGGATTCCTGTTTTCCGCTGACGGAATTGACCATCGGCTTTCCATTATAAATCCGCATGGCACGCTCCATGGCTCTTTGATCCACCGTATCAATCTGCAGAGGCAGGCTCGTAATGCCCTGAAGCTCCTTTACAACTTCCTCCATCATGGCCGGCTCATCAATATCCGGCAGGCCCACATTGACATCCAGAATATGGGCTCCCTGCTCCTGCTGGCGGATGCCTTCCTTTAAAATATAATCAATATCATGCTCTTTTAACGCCTGTTTGAAGCGTTTCTTTCCGGTCGGATTGATCCGCTCTCCAATAATCACCGGGCAGTCGCCAAGTACCACAGCCTGTCCGTAGGAGGAAACAATCGTCTCCGTTTTTTCCGTTGGAACCTGGATCTGCATACCCCTGCATGCCTTTGTCATGGCCCGGATATGAGCCGGGGTCGTACCACAGCATCCACCAATGATGCAGGCTCCGGTCTCCACAAGCTGCTTCATCCATCCCGCAAAAATCTCCGGCGTCACATCGTAGCATGTCTTTCCGTCTCTCTGCTTTGGAAGACCCGCATTCGGCTTTACAATCACCGGAACACTGGCATGTCGGCAGATCTCCTTTAAAATCGGAAGCATCTGCTCCGGTCCCAGTCCGCAGTTGATTCCAAGAGCATCCACGCCGAGTCCTTCCAGCATGGCCACTGTCCCCGTCACATCGCCCCCGGTCAGCAGTTTTCCTCTTTCATCAAAAATCAATGTCGCAAACACCGGAATACCGGTCTGCTCTTTTGCCGCAAGAACTGCAGCCTTGACTTCGTACGTATCGCTCATGGTTTCGATGTGAATCAGATCCGCCCCTGCCTCAGCTCCATAACGGGCCGCCTGAGCAAAGGCTTCGTAAGCCTCGTCAAAGGACAAATCTCCCATTGGCTCAAGCAGCTTTCCCGTCGGCCCGATATCCAGCGCCGCGTAATGTCTGCCGTCATCCTTTCCGGCCAAAGCTCTGGCGGTCTTGACATTGTCTACCGCAGCAAAGATAATCTCCCGCAGAGAACAGTCCTCGTCATGAAATTTCAGCGCATTGGCCCCAAAAGTATTGGACAGCACTATGTCGCTCCCGGCCTCATAATACTGTCTGTGGATCTCAATAATCTCTTCCTTTCTCTTCAGATTCCATGTCTCCGGAAGCTCTCCGGGCTTTAAACCTCTCTCCTGCAAAAGTGTCCCCATTCCACCGTCTAAAAACAGGAGCTCTTTTCCAAGCCGCTCTCTCATATCTGGTCACTCCTTCTTACTTGCTGTCTCTTCTGTATGCGCAGTCTGTCTTTTCACAGACCTCGCACCCCTGCCTGTGACAGGGCGTCTGCTCCGTACTGATTCCGATCAGTGCTGTCACCGATTTGGTGGGCGTCAGCATGAAACTTTTTGTCATCGTAAGACCGATGGTCTTGTCCGCCTGCAGGATCTTCAAAAGCATCTCCTGATGGCAGATATCAAAATCTCCATATCCAGGGCTGAATCTTGGACGGAGGTATTTTCCTTCTTCTGCCATTTCCTGCGCGATCCGATCCTGACAGCTGTCACAGTACTCCTCCAGAAGCGCTGCTGCACAGGCCTGCAGGACAACTGCTTTTGCCATCTCCGTCACAGAAGCCCTGCGGATCATCTGGTCAGCTTCCGGCCCAAGAGTCGCCGCAAACACTGCTGCCTGTCTGCAGCCTTTCATGTTTTTAGAAAGGCTTCTGCTTTTGATTTCCCAATCTCCGATTTTCAAGGTCTCCCCCTCCTGAGATAATTCAAAAATGCGATAGATGAATCGCTCTCTTACCCCGGAAGAAAGCTCCTCCATGGAGCTTTCCACCAAAGCAAGTGTCTGTTCATCTATCGCATGTCTTCCATATCCCAGATAACGGACAGCCTCCCTTATCTTTCTATTCATCTACAATCTCCGATAGATTCTCCATGATCGCCCTTGCAACCTCCGGCTTGTTCATGGAATAAATGTGGATATTATTGATTCCGTTTGCAATCAGATCGATCACCTGATCCGTCGCGTATGCAACGCCTGCCTGACGCATTGCTTTCGGGTTGTCCCCGAACCGGTCTACCAATGCTTTGAACCGCTCCGGCAGATAAGTTCCGGACAGTGAACAGATCCTCTTGATCTGGCTTTTGTTTGTGACCGGCATGATGCCCGGAAGCACCGGAACCGTGATCCCTGCCTCCCGGATCTTATACAGAAAATTGTATAAAATATGATTGTCAAAAAACATCTGGGTCGTCAGGAAATCAAGCCCGCAGTCCACCTTTTCTTTCAGGTGCCGGATATCCTCCTTCTGTGTTTCACTCTCCACATGTCCTTCCGGATAGCAGGCTCCGCCAAGACAGAAATCTCCACTTTCTTTTAAAAGTTCGATCAGTCCGATGGCATGCTGAAACTTGTCCTCCGCCGGATACTCCATTCCCTCCGGAATGTCGCCCCGAAGAGCCAGCACATTTTCAATACCTTCTTCTTTTAATTTTTTGATCACTTCCCGCACTTCTGCTTTCGTAGAAGAAACGCAGGTCAGGTGAGCAAGGCTTGGCACCTTCAGATCATTCTGAATATGGGATGCGATACCCACCGTATTCTTGCTTGTGCCGCCGCCTGCACCGTAAGTAACACTGATGAAGGAAGGTCTGACAGTGGCGATCTCATCCACCGCTTTCAGGACGCTCTCATATTTGTCATCCGTCTTCGGTGGAAACACCTCAAAGGAAATATGTACTTTTCCTGATTGTAATTTTTCTCTTATTTTCATGTTGTACTCCTAAGCTGTCTATGTTTTATTCTTTACAGGCTCTCATAAAGCTCTTCGTACTGCCTTGCGGAATTCTTCCAGGAGAAGTCTTTCTTCATGCCCTGCTCTACGATCTTGTTCCAGTCACGGCGTTTGTCATAATAAATCTTCTCCGCGTACCGGATGGTTGCAAGCATCTCATGGGCATTGTAGTTTGCAAAGCTGAAACCGGTCCCTGTCTTTTCAAATTCATTGTACGGCTCTACCGTATCTTTCAATCCTCCGGTCTCTCTGACAATCGGTACGGTACCGTAGCGCAGACTCATCAGCTGGCTCAGTCCGCACGGCTCGAAGAGAGACGGCATCAAAAAGGCATCACAGGATGCATAAATCTTATGGGAAATCGGCTCAGAATAATAAATATTTGCCGATACTTTACCCTGATATTTCCATGCAAAGTGGCGGAACATATTTTCGTAACGCTCTTCTCCTGTTCCAAGAGCCACGATCTGAACCGCATCCTGACAGAGCTCATCCATCACATACGCAATCAGATCAAATCCCTTCTGGTCAGTCAGACGGGATACGATACCGATCATCATGGTTTTCTTATCCTGATTCAGTCCAAGTGCCTCCTGAAGCGCAAGTTTATTCTTTACCTTTTCCTTGCGGAAATTCGTTACATCGTAGTGGTGCTCGATCATCGGGTCCGTCGCCGGATTCCACTCATTATAATCAAGACCATTTACGATACCGGACAGACAGTTGGATCTTGCATTCATCAGACCGTCCAGGCGCTCTCCGTAGAACGGCTGCTTGATCTCTTCTGCATAGGAATTGCTGACGGTCGTCACCTTGTCCGCATAAACGATACCGCCCTTTAACAGGTTGGCATCTTTGTATGCTTCCAGCTTGTCCGGCGCGAAATAATATGCCGGAAGTCCTGTGATGTCCTTCACTGTCTTCGTATCCCAGATTCCCTGGAACTTGAGGTTGTGAATCGTCATCACCGTCTTGATGCCGCGGAAGAATTCGTTGCCGTACCGGAAATTGTCCAGATAAACCGGCACAAGTCCTGTCTGCCAGTCGTGGCAGTGAATGATATCCGGGCGGAAATCAATCAGCGGAAGGGCGCTTAATGCTGCCTTTGAGAAGAACGCAAACTTCTCAATATCCCATTTCGTATCGCCGTACGGAGTAAATCCGTTGAAATAGTATTCATTATCGATGAAATAGAAGGTAATGCCCTCATGAACAAGCTCCAGAATTCCGACATACTGCTCTCTCCAGTTTAAGTCCATATAAAAATGTATTTTATATGTCAGTTTTTCTTTCCACTCTTCTTTCATACACATGTATTTCGGAAGCATTACTCTGACATCGTACTCTTCTTTGTCAAAATATTTTGGTAAGGAACCTACAACGTCTGCCAGTCCTCCTGTTTTGATAAATGGAACCGACTCAGATGCTACAAATAATATTTTCTTCATAAGTCTTCCTCCTGAATAAAACATAAACTATGGACTTATTATACCGCATTTTCCGGCATTTGCAAAGAATTTATCGATGTTTGTATTCTAATCGGATCGTATCCGCTACCAGGGCGATAAACTCCGAATTGGTCGGTTTCCCTTTCCCGTTGCTTACTGTATAGCCAAACAGATCATCCAGAACATCAAGCTTTCCCCTGCTCCATGCCACTTCAATGGCGTGGCGGATGGCCCGCTCCACTCTGCTTGCCGTTGTCTGGTGCTTTTTAGCTACCGTCGGATAGAGGATTTTCGTAATGGCATTCAGAACATCCATATCTTCCACCGCCATGATAATCGCATCTCTCAGATAGTGATATCCTTTGATATGTGCCGGAATCCCGATCTCATGGATCATATCAGTCACCCTCGTCTCCAGAGGCTTTGCGTCTTCTTCTCTCTTTCGTACCTCCATCGCCTGCATAGGGGCTTCCATATGTCTTTTGCATCTTGTGCTTTTGATTTTCTCAATCAGTACTTCGTTCCGAAATGGCTTCATAATGTAGTAGGCCGCACCTTTGCGGAATGCATCTTCTGTAATCTTCTCCTGTCCAACCGCTGTAACAATGATAAAATCCGGCCGTTTCTGGATTGTCCTGTCTTTATTGACCATGTCCATCACACTTAACCCGTCGACTTTCGGCATGATCAGATCCAGCAATACGACATCAGGTTCTTTTGTTTTTATAATCTGATAGACGTCTTCCCCATTGTTCGCCTTGCCGACGAGGGAAAGATCTTTGTCCGATGTGATAATATTTCCCAAAAGTTCCAGCATTCGTTCATTGTCGTCTGCGATCGCTACATTTACTTGATCCATTTTCCTTTCAACCTCCGCTTTCTCCCATTCTTTCCTAAAAAACGCTACGATCACTATTATAAATTTCACATTTTGCCAAATCAAGAAATTGCTGTCGTAACAATTCGACATCTCCCTGCATTCTTTTTCCTTATCTGACATGGTTCAACATATTCCCGATGTAGATCCCGTACCCCCTGGCCGCGTTCTGGACAAAAACATGGGTTACTGCCCCCACCAGTTTCCCATCCTGAAGAATCGGGCTTCCGCTCATTCCCTGCACAATTCCGCCGGTCAGGCCGAGGAGCTTTTCGTCCGTCACCTCGATTACGAATGCCTTATTTGCTTCCCTGGCATTCCAGTCGATTTTTGTAATACGAATCCGGTAGTCTTCCACCTCTCCGCTGACTGCACACCGGATCACGGCATCTCCGGTGTGAACCTCTTTTTTTGCAGCCGCCGGAACCGGCTCCTGATCCGAAAACAGTGCGTCAATCCGGTCAACGGTTCCGTAAATTCCTTCCTCGGTATTTTGGTCGATGGATCCAAGGATATTGTAATTATTGTAGACAATCACGCCTTCCATTCCTCCCGGATCCCCCGCCTTTCCTTTCTGGATATCCTGAATGCTGGTCGTGTAAAGGCGTCCGTCCCCGATTTCCAGAAGTTCGTTCGTATCCGTATCACGGATTCCATGTCCAAGCGCGCCAAAATGACTCTGACTGTCCAGAAAGGTAATCGTTCCCAGCCCCTGTTCATTGTCCTTTACCCAGATACCAAGTTTCTTTCCCTCTTCACTGTCAACCAGTTCGGTCTTCACATCCAGGTATTCTTCCTCCCTGCGCAGATGAAGGACAACTTCACTTGCTTCTTCCCGGGCCACCGCCGCCTGAAGCTCTTTTTTCGTACCAATCTCTTTTTCATCAACTCCTACAATGTAATCTCCCGGTTTTACCAGATGTCTGGCAGGCTCCTTTGCGATCCCGTCCGCATCCTCCACAGCCTCTGTCCCAAGAACCATCACACCGTCTGTCTCCAGATAAAGCCCCACCGGCATACCTCCGGGAATGACAAGATTTTCGTCAATTTCCGATGTACTGACCTCCTGTTCAAACTGTCCCTGCTTCCACTCCAGAAAACAATAGCTCCCACCCAGGAGCATAAACGCCACAAGCACGATCAGCACGCCCCTTCGATACCATTTCACCCACATAACGCCGCCTCCTAAAAAACTGAATATTCTGAAAATGATCATTGGGGACGGGTTCCTTTGCATCGGAACACGTCCCCAATTAGTATTTTCAAAACCATGTATTCTATTCTGTTTTTTTCATGTTTCCGGCAAGCTTTTTCATTTCCCGGGCTGTGGCAAGAACTGCATGCGTGATTTCGGCTCCTCCCAGAATCCTTGCGAGTTCCTGGATTTCTTCGTCTTCATTCAGAAGCCGGATTCCGGTTGTTGTTTTCTGATCATCGGTCTGTTTTTCGATCAGGTAATGTGCGTCTGCCATGGCTGCGATCTGGGCCAGGTGGGTGATGCAGAGAACCTGATGGCGTTTTCCGAGGAGTGCCATTTTCTCGGATACTTTCTGTGCGGTTCTGCCGCTGATTCCGGTATCGATTTCGTCAAAAATCAGTGTCTCAACTTCATCTTTGTCAGCCAGTACAGATTTGACGGCCAGCATGATTCTGGAGAGTTCTCCTCCGGATGCTACCATGCCGAGGGGCTTTTTCTTTTCTCCCGGATTGAGGGAAATCATGAATTCCGCCTCGTCTTTTCCGTATTCGGTGAAATCGGAAAGAGGCCGGATTTCTGTCTCAAATTCAACGTTCAGGAAATTCAGGTCGAGAATTCCCTGACGGATTTCTTCGGAAAGTCCTTTTGCATAGGATTTCCGAATCCGGGTCAGCTGATCCGTCCAGATCTGAAGCTCTTCTCGTGCCTCTTCTTTCTGTTTTCTAAGCTGTTCCAGATATGCGTCATAGTCTGCCAGTACAGCGAGTTTTTTTTCGGTCTCTTCCGCGTATGCCAGAATGTCCTCAATGGTTTTTCCGTATTTTGTTTTGAGATGATTGATCGTATTGAGCCGGTTTTCGGTCTCATAAAACTCTTCTTCGGAGAAGCGGAATTCTTCCTGACAGTCGGAGAGTTCCCGGTTGAAATCATTCAACAGGCTGTCGATCTCCAGCAGTTCTCCGTAAAGCTCTTTAATATGTTCATCATACGCCGATGCTTCCGACATGGCGTGGATGGCTCTGCTTAACAGACTGGATGCCGATACATCGGAGAGTTCCCCTGTGCACTGGTAGGCTTCCTGAATGCTGTCTGTGATTTTCTTTGCATTGAGCATCTTTTTATAGCGCTGTTCCAGTTCCTCATCCTCTCCGGTTACAAGGGATGCTTCCCGGATTTCCGATGCCTCAAAGGAAAGAAAATCGGCCTCTTTCCTGCGCTCGGTCTCTGCTTTGTCCGCCTCTTCCAACGTCTTTACCGCCTCCCGGTATACACGGTATGCATCCCGGACTTTTTTCTTTACCGGGTCTGCCTCTTCCTTTGCGTAGGCATCCAGAATTTCCAGATGCTTTTTCTTGTACAGCAGGGACTGGTGCTCATGCTGTCCGTGAATATCAATCAGGATCTCCGCTGCTGCTTTCAGCCGCCCGATGGGAACCATCTCTCCGTTGATCCTGCTGATACTCCTTCCGTCCATGAGTTTTCTGCTCAGAACCACAATCCCGTCCTCCGGTTCAATTTCGAGTGCTACAAGCTTTTCTTTCTGTCTCGGATCCCGGATATAAAAGACCATTTCCACCAGTCCGTAATCCGCCCCTTCGCGGAGCATGGAGGCGCTGTATTTTCCTCCGAGAGCCAGATGTACTGAACCAAGAAGAAGGGACTTTCCCGCTCCGGTCTCCCCGGTCAGGATATTCAGCCCGTCCTTCCATTCGACTTCTGCCTCTTCGATCAGCGCCAGATTTTTTACGTGCAGACTTTGTAACATGTCTCCTCCATTTTCTATGCACATCCGTCCGGCTGCAGTTACATGACCATTCCTCTGAGCCGGTCCATCACTTCCACTGTTTCTTCCCTGCTTCGGATGGCACACATGATCGTGTCATCCCCTGCAATACATCCGGCAATCTCATGCCACTGCATGGCGTCAATGGCTGCCGCAACAGCCATGGCCATTCCCGGCACGGTTTTGATAACCAGAATATTTTCTGCCATATCCATTGACGCAAAGCCATCCCGTAAAATACGGATGTACTTCTCGCTCATTTCTTTTCCATCATGCCTGAGAAGGGCATATTTCTGTCTCCCGTTCTCTGACGGCACCTTCGTCAGTTTCAGATCCCTGATATCTCTGGAGACGGTTGCCTGTGTCACCTTGAATCCCGCCTCATTTAAGCGCTCTGCCAGCTCTTCCTGTGTCTCGATATCATATTTCCGGATCAATTCCACAATCTTTGCATGTCTGTTTACTTTCATTCGGCTAATTTCCTTTCATTTTTTCCCGCAGTGTCTCCAGGAAACTGATCCTGCTTAACCGGATCAGTTTCGTCACTTCTTTGGCTTTTCGGATACGCACCCGTTCTCCTGTTTTCAGCCTCATAATGTCGGTTCCATCAAAGGTCACGACCGCTTCTTCCTCTTCTTTGTTTCTTCTGGATCCGATCTCCACTTCAATCAGATCAGCATCCGATACGACAATGCTGCTGTTATTCAGGGAGTGTGAACAGATCGGCGTAATCAAAATCAGCGATGCCGTCGGCTCCACAATCGGACCGCCTGCCGACAGATTGTAGGCAGTAGAGCCGGTCGGCGTAGAGATAATCAGGCCATCCGCCTGATAGGAAGTCAGATACTCTCCGTTCACATATAGATTCAGCCTGACAATATGAAGCGATTCACTTCTTGTTACAACTATATCGTTGAGTGCCGTATCTGTCCTCAGATCTTTAAGCGTTCCCGAAAGCATCATCCTGTTTTCCACAGAATATTCTCCCGCCAGCAGCCGGTCCAGTGCCGGAATCAGATTCTGCACCTCCGCTTCTGTCAGATATCCAAGTGTTCCCATATTCACTCCGAGAATCGGAACATCCCGTCCCAGGAGCTCTCTGGCCGCAAGAATCAATGTCCCGTCACCTCCGATGACAAGGGCGCAGTCGATTGTTTCCTGTTCCGCCTCTTCCCGGTTCAGAATGCAGCGCACACCATGACTTTCCAGATAAGACACCGCCTGCTTTGTCACTCTATGATGTTCGTCTTTTCCACTGTTTGTGATAATGTAAATCTGTTTCATCTTTCTATTTTGCCAGTGTCTCAAAGGCCTCTGTCACGACGCGTTTGATCGCCTCATCTGACGGCACATCCCGATCCTCCTCCCCATTTGTTTTCTTTAAGTGGACCAGATATTCGATATTTCCCTCCGGTCCTTTGATCGGGGAGAAGGTCAGATCCTTCACCGTAAATCCGATGGAAGCTGCATAGTCCGTCACCATCCGGATCACTTCTTCATGTGTGCTTCTTTCCCGCACGACCCCTTTCTTGCCGACTTTTTCCCTGCCGGCCTCAAACTGCGGCTTGATCAGCGCCACAATCTCTCCGTCCTTCGTCAGATACTGATAAATCGGAAGAAGAACCTTGGTCAGGGAAATAAAGGATACATCGATGGAAGAAAAGTCAATCGGCTCTCCCAGATCCTCCGGCGTCACATAGCGGATATTGGTCTTTTCCATGCATACCACCCGCTCGTCCTGCCTCAGTTTCCAGGCAAGCTGTCCTCTCCCCACATCAATGGCAAATACTTTTTTTGCCCCGTTCTGAAGCATACAGTCTGTAAACCCTCCGGTGGAGGATCCCACGTCCGTGCATACTTTATCCTGCAGCTCCACGTCAAATTCTTTCATGGCTTTTTCCAGTTTCAGTCCGCCTCTGCTGACATAGGGAAGCGCATGGCCCCGCACCTCAATGGCGACATCCTCCGGAAACGTTGTCCCGGCCTTGTCCTCCCTTTGTCCGTCCACAAAAACATTGCCGGACATGATGACTGCTTTTGCCTTTTCTCTGGATTCAGCCAGATTTCGTTTTACAAGTAATACGTCCAGACGTTCTTTCATTTTTTACTGGTCTCCTTTTTTCATTGCTATCTCATGCTGCATACCCGCATAGACGGTCAGAACCTTTTTCAGAATCGATTCTTCGTCCAGCATGACCTCTTTTCTCAGCATATCCACACTGCCGTGTTCAATATAATCATCCGGAAGAGTGATGTTTAAGATCCGGACATCCAGAGCCATTCGATTGGCAAATTCCAGCACCCGTTCTCCAAAACCGCCGCTTTCTACATTTTCTTCAATTGTTACCAGAAGTCTGTGATCTTCCGCCAGCTTTGCAATCCGCTCTTCATCCAGAGGCTTTACAAATCTGGCATTGATCAGGCTTGCATTGAGACCCGCCTCTTTTAGCTTTTCCCGGACTTTTGCAGCCGTTTCAAACATATGACCGACACTGATCAGGGCAATGTCCTCCTCCTCAAAGACTGCTTCTGATTTTCCATATTCTATCGCCGGCCGGAACTCCCGGTATCCGTCATATGCCGTTCCTCTTGGATAGCGGATGGCAACCGGTCCTTTGGTAAATCCGATAGCAAACCTGATCATATCCGCAAACTCCCATTTATTCTTCGGGGACATCACTGTCATGTTCGGAATCATGGACAGATAGGACAAATCAAAAATCCCCTGATGAGTCTCGCCGTCACTTCCGACCAGTCCGCCTCTGTCCACGGCAAACACAACCGGAAGATTCTGAAGGGCCACATCGTGAATGATCTGGTCAAAGCCCCTTTGCAGGAAAGAAGAGTACACCGCAAACACCGGTTTGAGTCCACCTGCGGCAAGCCCTGCAGCAAAGGTCACTGCATGTCCTTCTGCGATTCCCACGTCAAAAAATCGTTCCTTGTATTTCCGGTGGAACGGGGCAAGGCCGGTTCCGTCTTCCATTGCAGCCGTGAGGGCCACAAGAGATGGCTCCTTTGCGCCCATCTCATACATGACTTTTGCAAACACATCAGTATAGGTGTCTTTCTCTTTCTTTTTTAAAGGTTTTCCTGTGCGGATATCAAAGGGCTCCGTACCGTGGAACCGGGACGGCTCCTCCTCAGCAGGAAGATATCCTTTTCCCTTTTTCGTCAGAACATGTAACAGCACCGGTCCCTGGACCTTCTTCGCCTCATGAAAGGCACGGACAAGTTCTTTGATATTGTGCCCGTCCACCGGTCCCAGATAGGTGATCCCCATATCTTCAAAAAACATTCCCGGGACAAACAGCTGCTTGAGACTGCTCTTTGTCTTTCTCAGATGATTCATGATCTGATCGCCGCCTGACGGAATTTTGCGAATCGCCTTTTCGAGACTTTTCTTCAGGTTCGTATAGGCATCCGCCGTCCGGATTTCATCCAGATACCAGGACATCCCGCCCACGTTCTGAGAGATCGACATCTGATTATCGTTGAGCACAATGATAAAATTTGTCTTCAGATTCGAAGCATTGTTCAGTGCCTCAAATGCCATTCCGCCTGTCAGGGCACCGTCCCCGATGACGGAGATCACATAATAGTCCTCTCCACGGATATCCCGTGCCTCCACATAGCCGAGTCCTGCGGAAATCGATGTGGAACTGTGTCCTGTATTAAATGCGTCACACTTACTTTCATTCCGTTTCGGGAATCCGCTCATTCCACCGTATTTTCTCAGCTCGTCAAAACCTTCCCGGCGTCCTGTCAGAATCTTGTGCGTGTAGGACTGGTGTCCCACATCCCAGATCATCTTATCCTCCGGGAGATGGAAACACAGATGCATCGCGATTGTCAGTTCCACCACACCAAGGTTGGACGCAAGATGTCCGCCGGTACGGCTGATTTTCTCCACAAGAAATTCCCGGATCTCCTGCGCGAGAACCGGCAGTTCGTCTTTTGCTATGTTCTGAATATCATTTTCTTTTTGTATCCTCTCAAGTACCATAGAAATCCCTCACTATTTCTTTCTATGTATCAATTCCTTTATCAGCCATGTCAGATATGGATTCTCCACAGATAGTCCTGAAAGAAGCGTCAGCGCCTCTTGGGAAATCCGCTCCACATCTTCTTTTGCTTTCTCAAGTCCACGCAGCGTCACATAGGTTGTCTTTTCGTTCTTTTCGTCACTGTGGACCGGTTTCCCAAGCTCATCCGTCGTGCTTGTCACATCCAGGATATCATCCTGAATCTGAAACGCAATCCCCACATTGGACGCAATGCGTTCCATCGTCCGGATTTCCGCTTCGGACGCTCCGGCAAGAATCGCTCCGATCATCATGGAGCTCTCGATCAGGGCGCCTGTTTTCAGCTCATAGATAAAGTCCAGTTTATCTTTCCCGATCCGGCTTCCCGTGGAAGCAACATCCACAACCTGGCCTCCGATCATGCCGTAGATTCCCGCTTTCCCTGCAAGTACCTGCAGTGCCTTCCCGATCATCCGGGACGCCTCCGGCTTCATATCAAAAGCTTTTGAAGCCGTCTCAAAGGCATAATTTAACAGGGCATCTCCGGCCAGAATTCCCATATCCTCTCCATAGACGATGTGAGTAGTCTTCCGCCCTCTTCGATATTCGTCATTGTCCATCGCCGGGAGATCATCGTGCACCAGAGAGTAGGTGTGAATCATCTCCTGTGCCGCAAGAAACGGCCGGATGATGTCGGAAGTACCTCCGAACATCCGGTAGGTCTCCATCATCAGCATAGGACGAAGCCGCTTTCCACCTGCCATCAGACTGTATTCCATAGCCTCCATGATTACCTTCTGAAACCCCTCCTGTTTCGGAAGATAGGAGACGATGATCTCTTCCAGCTCTTTTACTTTATTTTCTCTTTCTTTTTCCCAACTATTCAAACTCATGCTTTTCTCCATTCTCGTCCAGAATCTGCACCTGTTTCTCCACGGTGCCGATCTGCTCATCGCACTGTTTTAAAAGCTCCATCGCTTCCGCATAATACCGGAAGGAATCTTCCAGAGAGATTTCCTCCGACTGCATCTTCTCCTGGATCTCATCCAGTTTTTCAAAGATTTCGTTGATCTCCATCGTCGTTCTTCTTTATCCTTTCCACGATCGTATGAATCGTTCCGTCTGTCACATACAAAGTCAGCCGGTCTCCCTGCCGGACCTGACCGGTCGTCCTTACCGCATGGCGTGTTTCATCCTGCACAAACGCATAGCCCTGATTGAGCCGGCTCACTGGAGACAGACCGGAAAAAGTCTCGATCTGCACTGCAAGACGCTGGCGCTGCCTCTGGATTTTTATATCCATTCCTTCTCTGATCCTCATTTCGAGATCCGCAAGACGCTTCCTTTTTTCCGCAATCCGGGTGCCCGGATGCAGTCTCCGGAACACTTCGTATTCCTGGGAAAGACGCATCTTCCGGATGGCTGTCTGTCTGTTGATTTCCCGCTTCAGTCTCTGGCGTCTCGTTTCCATTTCGTCTTTCACCGCCCGGCAGTCATATACTGCCAGTTCGGCGGCCGCCGACGGCGTAGGCGCACGTAAATCCGCCACATAGTCCGCAATCGTCGTATCTGTCTCATGTCCGACCGCGGAAATCACCGGAATCGGGCAGTCAAAAATGGCTCTTGCCACTTCTTCCTCGTTAAATGCCCACAGATCCTCCATGGATCCGCCGCCTCTTCCGACGATAATAACATCCACATCCTCTTTCTGAATCCGTTCAAGCGCCTTTACAATACTTGGCGCTGCCTCCGCTCCCTGAACAAGTGCCGGGGAGAGAATCAGTTCTATGTATGGATTCCTCCGTTTTGCGATGTGAATGATATCCCGGACGGCTGCTCCGGACGGTGCGGTCACAATGCCGATCTTTTTCGCAAAAGCCGGAATCGGCTGCTTATATTCCGGCGCAAACATGCCCATCTCTTCCAGCTCTTCTTTGAGCTCCTGAAATCTCTGCGCCAGAATCCCTGCACCGTCAAGGACAATCTCCCTGGCATACAACTGATAGGTCCCGTCCCGCTCATACACAGAAATGGAGCCAAACACAGCAACCTGCTGCCCGTCCTGCATCCGAAACGGCAGTCCTTTCCGGTTTCCCGCAAACAGAATGCAGGAAATCGCTCCTGACTCATCTTTCAGAGAAAAATAAATGTGTCCTTTCGGATGGTATTTACAATTTGACACTTCGCCCCGGACATAGATGCGGCTCAGCATAAAGTCCTGGGTAAACATATTTTTGATGTATTGATTAACCTGACTGACGGTATATATATTTTTCATCATCTGTTAATCTGCCAGCTTTGCGAGAACTCCGTTGATAAAAGCCGGACCCTCGTCACTGCTGTACCGCTTCGCAAGTTCTACCGCTTCATTGATCGCCACCTTGACCGGGATGTCATCGTCCCATTTGATTTCGTAGACTGCAAGCCGCAAAATTGTCAGGTCCACTTTATTCATTCTTCCGGTCTTCCATCCGGTCGTATGTTCATTGATCAGCACGTCAATCTCCGGGATCAGCGCTTCAATTTTCCTGCTTTTTTCCTCAATATACGCCTCATCCTCTTCTCTTACTTCCCGTTCCGTCTTCAGAAGGTCCATATAGAGGTCCGCCTGCTCCGGAAGCTCTTCCGGTGTGTGGAATTCCTTTCCAAATAAAATTCTGAAAATGTGTTCTCTGATTTCTGATCTTCCCATATTACTTCCTTTCTCTGCTCTTCCCGCATGGCTTTCCTGCCTTTTACCGGCAGAACTTTTCTGTGGAATAAAAAAGGGGCATCATCCCGACACCCCTCATTATACCGTACTTTCCGCTATGCGGCAATCTATTGTGCATAAAAATGCATTTTCTCGTATATTTATTCTTTACAATGTGCGGGTTTTATGCTTCTGTGTCATCATCAACGCCTACAACACGGATATTGACATCAGCGACAGTCAGTCCTGTCATATTTTCAATTGCTGTCTTGACTTTTTCCTGTACCTTGGAAGATACTTCCATAATATTCTTTCCAAACCGTAAATTCAGTGATAAGGATACTGTCACTACGCCGTCCAGAACATCTACCTTGACTCCCTTTGAGAGATTCTTCTTTCCCAGTTTACTGATGAGATCTCTCGTGGATGTGCCAGCCATGGAAGATACGCCGTCCACTTCCATTGCCGCAAGGCCTGCAATAATCGCTACCACCTCATCAGCAATCTGTACCTGTCCGATCTCCTCTTCCTGGATCGTATAGGTATTTCTTTCTTCTTTCCCCATATCTGAAACCTCCTCATCTCGGTCTTAATGCACATTTCCTGTGTATAGAATACACAATTACTGTGTTCATTATACCAAATTCCCCGGATGCTTACAAGGCGATTTGCCATTTCATAAAAATTTTATCTTTCTCCATCTTGTCCGCTGCGGTTTTTCGTGCTATCCTTTGGCCATCGGAAAAAGCATTCTGCTTTTTCATCGTTCACGGCATTCGCCGATTTACCCAACTGTTTGACAAAAGAAACATGGCTGGCAGCTTCCTGTCTGGAAAATGTGTTTAGAAAATATATCTGGAAAATCCGTTTCCTTCGGGGTGTCTCTTTTCTGATACCGGAAAGTATGGTAGACTACAAGAAACGGAAACAGTTTTCTTATGTCAGAGGCATTGCCATCGCAGAAAGGAGACTGTTTATGCAGCAAAACAACATGACAAATCAAACCACCGCGGCCACTTCGGAAGAAGATTTTATTATGAAGCCTTACATCGACTGGTGCTTCAAAGAGCTGATGCGGAATCCGAATACAAGAAGAGGGTTCATCGCCGAATTGCTGAAGCTTTCCCCTGATCAGATCGGGAATACGACCATCCTGGAAAATGAACTTTCCAAACGGTCGGAGGAGGAAAAGAAGGGAGTACTGGATGTTCACGTTCTTCTGGAAAACGGCACTCAGCTGGACATCGAGATGCAGGTCGTCTACATGCACTACTGGGACGACCGGAGTCTGTTTTATCTGTGCAAGATGTTTTCCAGTCAACTCCACAAAGGCGAGGACTATGATCAGCTTCAAAAATGCGTGCATGTCGGCGTTTTGAATTTTACCTACTATAAAAATGATGATATCTGTTATCGCAAGGCCCGGATTTACGATGAAGAAACCGGAAGCCTGTACAGTGACAAGCTGGAAATTCAGGTTCTGGAACTCCCCAAGATTCCCAAGGAGTATCATCATCCGGACGGTATCATTGCATGGATGAAATTCTTCCGCGGCGGTAAAAAGGAGGACTTAAAGGAGATGTCAAAAGGAAATTCTTATCTTGAAGAAGCCTATGAAGATCTGATGGAAATGAGCCAGGATGAAGAAAAACGCCGTGCATATGAGGCAAGAGAACGTGCAATTCGAGATCAGCTGTCCCTGCAGCGACAGGCCGAACGTACTTTTCAGCAGTTGACAGACGCACAGGAAAAACTGGAAGAGGCAGCGCGGAAAATAGTCGAGGCAGAACGAAAAGTGGTTGAAGCAGAACAAAAGGCTGCCGTGGCTGAACAGAAAGCAGTCGAAGCAGAACAAAAGGCTGCCGTGGCTGAACAAAAAACTGCCGTGGCTGAACAAAAAACTGCCGAGGCTGAACGAAAAACGGTTGAGGCGGAACAAAAAACGATTGAGGCGGAACAAAAAACGATTGAGGCGGAACAACGGTCTGAAAAGACTCAGGGAAAGCTTTCCGAAGCTCAAAGGCTGTTGGAAACAGTTCGTGCGCAGAAAGATGCTGCGCATGAGCAGGGACGGAAGGATGCCGTGATGGAATTATATCAGGAAGGGGTCCTGAATCTAGAACAGGCAGCGTCTGCATGCGGGATGTCCCCAGACGATTTTCAAAAGCAGTTCGTTTAAACGTAAGTAGGTAATCATCCGTACCTTCAAATCCCTTCCTGCATTTGATAAGATGGTCTCAAATGATGGAGGTAATACCAATGGATATGAATAATAATGTAATCTCAAAAGCTGATCTTTGGGCAGATC
>NZ_BSBO01000032.1:0-46456 GCF_027924685.1 Sellimonas catena | reverse complement strand
TTACGTGTTTTATTTTGCAACTAACATCATAAAGAAAAACTGTATGATTGGGAAGTAGGGATTTTCTCTGCTTCCCTTTTTATTTAGGAAAAATTCCTATTTTTGCCAATAATAATTATACACTAACCGATTCAATCATTCATTAACTATTCTAAACTTCTATTAAGAAAATATAAAATTATGAATCTTTTCTTTCTTTTTCACTCAAAAAGTATTACAATAAGGATAGTATATGATTGAACAGAAAGGAGTTGCCCTTTATGGCGAAAAAATGGACAAAAGGTATCGTCGGACTCGCGGCGATCGGTGCAGCAGCGGCCGGCATTCTTTATATGAAGAATAAAAAAGATAATGAAGAGCTGGAAGACGAATTTGCTGATGATTTTGAAGATCTTGACTTCGATCTGGATGATGATTTAAGCGATACATCCGGACGCGAATATGTACCTCTGAACAACGGTTCTTCTGAAGAAGAGCAGGAGGAATCATCTGAAGAGGAGGCCTCTTCTGAAGAAGCCGCGTCCGACGGTGAAGAGCCTGAAGAAGACGAAAAAGACAACACGGAAGCATAATATCCATGGAAATCAATGCTGCTCTGCAAGACAGAGCAGCTCTTTCTTTTTGAAAGGAGGTATATTATTTTGACCTGCTCCGATTTAACTCTTGTTCCCAGCAGCCATCTAAAACCACTGGATGTCATTTCCGGATTTCAGGTACGTCCCGGATTTTTTCTTTCTCCTGGAACCACCGTTATTCCCGGAGGTGTCAACTTTACGATTCAATCACAGGCTGCTACCTCCTGTGAGCTGCTTCTCTATCACCGGGAGGCTGAAGAACCCTTTGCAGTTCTGAAATTTCCGGAAACCTACCGGATCGGTTTTGTCTACTCCATGATCGTATTCGGGCTTGACATCGAAGAGTTTGAATACGCCTACCGGCTGGACGGCCCGTACGAACCGGAAAAAGGACTTTGTTTTGACAAGACAAGAATTCTTCTTGATCCTTACGCAAAAGCTGTCACCGGGCAGAGCCGCTGGGGATGTAAAAACGACCAGAAACATGGATATCGTGCCCGTGTTGTCAGAAGCAATTTTGACTGGGGCGATCATAAACAACCGATGATTTCCATGTCGGACACGATCATCTATGAGCTCCATGTCCGGGGATTTACAAAAGATCCTTCTTCCGGCGTCACACATCCCGGCACTTTTGCCGGATTGATCGAGAAGATTCCCTACCTTCTTGAGCTTGGTGTGACTACCATTGAGCTTATGCCGGTATTTGAGTTCGATGAAATGCGGGACTGCCGTCTCCTCGACGAAAATCAGCTTCTGGATTACTGGGGCTATAATCCGGTCAGCTTTTTTGCTCCAAATACAAGTTATGCCTCTACCTCCGAATATAACCGGGAAGGGACCGAGTTGAAGCAGCTGATCCGTGCATGTCATGCAAACGGCATCGAGGTGATCTTTGACGTGGTATTTAATCACACAGCCGAAGGTGACGAGCGCGGTCCTTATATTTCTTTCAAAGGATTCGACAATCAGATTTATTATATGCTGACCCCGGACGGACATTATTATAATTTCAGCGGATGTGGAAATACGCTGAACTGCAATCATCCGGTCGTGCAAAATCTGATTATGAACTGCCTCAGATACTGGGTAACAGAATACCGGGTGGACGGCTTCCGTTTCGATCTTGCTTCTATCCTTGGAAGGAACGAGAACGGATCCCCTATGAACCAGCCTCCCCTTCTGCAGGCACTTGCTTTCGACTCCATCCTCGGCAATGTCAAGCTGATTGCCGAGGCGTGGGATGCAGGAGGACTTTATCAGGTCGGTTCCTTTCCATCCTGGAACCGCTGGGCAGAATGGAACGGTAAATACCGGGATGATATGCGGCGGTTTCTAAAGGGAGATACTTTCATGATTCATGCCGCAGCGCAGAGAATTATGGGATCACCGGACCTTTATCCTCCGGAAGGGCGCGGAAGCAATGCTTCCGTCAATTTCCTGACCTGCCATGACGGCTTCTGCCTGAATGACCTGTATTCCTATAACACGAAGCACAATGAGGGAAACGGATGGAGCAATGCGGACGGCACCAACGATAATTACAGCTGGAACTGCGGGGTCGAGGGGGAAACAGATGATCCGGATGTTCTTTCCCTTCGTCTACGTATGATGGAGAACGCATTTGCCGTACTCTTATGCAGCCGCGGAACCCCGATGTTTCTTTCGGGAGACGAATTCGGAGACACCCGGTACGGGAATAACAACCCGTACTGTCAGGATAATCCGGTTTCCTGGCTGGACTGGTCGCTGATTGAGAAAAACCAGAATCTGTTTTCCTTCGTCAAGTATATGATTGCATTCCGTAAGAGACATCCTGCCATCCGTACAGATCTTCCTGCCGGAAGATTTTCTTTCCCGTCGATGAGTTTTCACGGTATCCATCCATGGGAACCTGTATCTGACCTGGAATCGCACGTTCTCTGTGTGCTGTTTTCCGGTTTTGACAAGGAACAGCAGATTCAGGATACCATCTACCTTGCCATCAATACACATTGGGAACCCGTTACCCTTTTTCTGCCTGATCTTCCTTTTGAATGGAACTGGCACATTGCCGTCAATACCGGTGATCCGTCCCGGACGATCTTTCAGGATACAGAAATGCCTCCGGCAGACCATACCGTCCTTTTAGGTGAACGTTCCGTCATTCTCTTTGTTGTCAAAAAACGGAGTGTCTGATTTCTAATCAGACACTCCTTCATTTTTCTTTTCTCTTATTTCACAAAGGCTGTAAGTCCCGGCTTTTCTACGGCAATTCTTTCGTCAAGCCTTGCAAGCATACTTTCCTTATCTTTCGGGAGTTTTCCTCTGACCCGGAACTCAATCATGTCATGAAATCCATCGTAAAGCACTTCCTGCCCCCAAGGCTTAAGAAGCTCCAGAAGTCTTCTCTCTTCGATCAGATTTTCCAGCTCATCCGCAGGCCGGAATGTACCTTTTTGAATTTCTTCGTACAATGCTGCCCGTTCATGAAGAAACATGGAAAAATTAATCATTCTGGACGGCCTGGTCCGGTTAAAAAACTCTGCGGTATACTCCGCATTTTCTATACCTCTGCCCTTTCCGGCTATACCGGTCATAAAATGTGCATCGTAAATCAGCCCGGCTTCTCTCATCCGGTCAATCTGCCGGTATGCCTGCTCTAATGTATGATCCTTATTCATAAAAGCAAGGACATCATCCAGTCCGCTCTCAATACCAAGATATAGATGCCGGACTCCCGCTTCGTAGAGCCTTCGCAGATCCTCATCGCTTTTCCGGCTGATATCGGTCACAGTCGCATCCATGTGAATCCCCTCGCATCCCGGAAAATGAACATGTACCCTTTCAATAATCGCCAAAAGTTTTTCCGTTGAAAGTCCGAATGCATTTCCATCTCCCAGAAATACGGTCCTGGGATTTCCGCCCACCGTACTGACCCGTTTTAATTCTTCTTCGATCTGTTCCATTGGGAGCTCCCTGTATTTCAGATGCTTGAACAGGGTGCAGAATTTACAGCCGTTATACGCGCACCCCACTTCCACAGGAAGCATAAAAGAGGAACGTTCCATCGGTCCCCTGCAAATCTGTCCTTCGTAATTCATACCATCACCTGCACCTTTCCTGCCTTTATTATACACCGTAACATGCAGAAAGGCGGAGAAATCTTTAAGAAAATTTAAGATTTTTGGCAAAACCACTTGCAGGCAGGCTGTGACTGGTATAGTATTATCATGTTTTATAGATTTATACTAAGGAGGACATTATGTCAAATTCAAACCACTCGTCTCAAAGCAGGCAGTATGCCTCAGTTTTTGAGCTGAACGGAGTACCGAAGTTTGGCCAGGCACTTCCTCTTGCGCTTCAACACGTCGTTGCCATGATTGTTGGATGTGTCACCCCTGCAATCATCGTATCCGGTGTGGCCGGACTCAACGAGCGTGATCAGGTCATTTTAGTGCAGGCTGCCCTTTTCACTTCTGCAATCAGCACTCTGCTTCAGCTGTTTCCTTTTATCCGGTTTAAAAATTTTCAGCTCGGTTCGGCTCTTCCGGTCATTATGGGAATCAGCTTTGCCTACGTGCCAAGCATGCAGGCCATCGCCGCGAATTCTGATGTCGGAACGATTCTCGGCGCGCAGCTCATCGGCGGATTTGTCGCAATTATAGTCGGTCTTGCCATACAGAAGATCCGTGTTCTGTTCCCGCCGATCATTACCGGAACCGTCGTATTTACAATCGGACTCTCCCTGTATCCTACCGCGGTCAACTATATGGCAGGAGGTACTTCGAATCCTGATTACGGTTCCTGGAAAAACTGGCTTGCGGCCTTTTTCACTCTTGCCGTAGTAGTCGGTCTGAATCACTTTGCGAAAGGATTTTTAAAGCTTGCGTCCATCCTCGTAGGAATCATCGCAGGGTATATCTTTGCATCGTGTCTGGGACTCGTCGATTTTTCCGGAATCCAGTCCGCGGGCTACTTCCAGCTCCCGCAGCCACTGCATTTCGGACTTTCTTTCGATCCATCCGCCTGCATTGCAATCGGTGTGTTGTTTGCCATCAACTCCATTCAGGCGATCGGAGATCTTTCTGCTACAACAGTAGGAAGTATGGAACGGGAACCAAAAGATAAAGAACTGCAGGGCGGTATCGTCATGTATGGGGTCACAAATATTCTGTGCTCCCTGATCGGCGGACTTCCGACAGCAACTTACAGTCAGAATGTCGGCATTGTTACGACAACAAAAGTCATCAACCGCTGTGTACTTGGTCTTGCAGCGGTCATCATGCTGGTTGCCGGATTTGTCCCGAAATTTTCAGCGCTTCTGACTACGATTCCTCAATGTGTACTTGGAGGCGCAACGATTTCCGTTTTCGCATCCATCGCAATGACCGGAATCAAGCTGATCATGCTCCAGGAGATGAATTACCGGAATACCGCTATTGTCGGGCTGTCAGTTGCCCTTGGCATGGGTGTTACACAGGCACCTGCTTCACTGGCGTCATTTCCATCCTGGGTTACAACAATCTTTGGAAGTTCTCCGGTTGTCCTTGCAACACTGACGGCGATTATTCTGAATACCATTCTTCCGAAAGAAGAAAAAAAGAAATCATAGATAAACAAACAAAAAAGGAAAGTTCCAATGAACTTTCCTTTTTCTATATTCGTTTCTATATACAGGAAATCAGATATTTCCTACTCTCTGTGCATGGAGAAGCTGTCCATCTGATATCTGCTCAGGTTTTCGTGAATTCCTCTGTCGTCTGCCTGGCTGATCAGTGCATCTCTGTTCTTTTTAGATGAAAACTGGTCGTTATATGCGCTTGGTCCTCCCACGCAGCCGCCTTCGCATGCCATTCCTTCGATAAAGTCAAACGGAAGTTTTCCTGCTCTTAAAAGAAGAAGAGCCTTCTTGCATTCTGCGGCCCCGTTCGCCTTCTGTACTTTCACATCGATATCGGCGTCGGCCTCCTTCATACTCTGCAGTACTGCCGCCGTCACTCCACCGGAATTTGCAAAGCGTTTTCCAAATGTAGATGCAATCTGATCGTTATTCTCACATGGTTCCAGTTTCACATTTTTTGCTCTCATAATCGCGCGGATCTCACTGTATGTAAGTACAAAGTCTGCATTTCCTTCAATCTGCTGATCCACAACTTCTGATTTCTTCGCCACACATGGTCCGATGAATACCGTAACTGCCTCAGGATCCTGTGCCTTGATCAGCCTGGATACCGCACACATCGGTGATACCGTTGTAGAAACACAGTCTGCAAGCTGTGGAAAATGCATCCGCACCATATTGACAAATGCCGGGCAGCAGGATGTCACTTTCTTCTTTCCTTCCTTGTAGGCTTCCGTCCATTCTTCCGCCTCGTATGCCGCAGTCATGTCCCCTCCAAGTCCTACGTCGTAAAAGTCCACAAAGCCGATTTCCTTCATGGCCTTTCTCCAGCTTGCCATCGTGATATCCGGACCAAACTGTCCTTCTGTGGCAGGGGCTGCCATTGCATAAACATGTTTTCCGGACTTCAACGCTTCAATAACCGGTACCATGAAGCTCTTTGTTCCGATTGCTCCAAACGGGCAGCTGTGGATACATTTTCCGCAGCGGATACATTTGTCCTTATTGATCACGGAAAGACCGTATTCATTGTAAGTAATTGCGTCAACCGGACAGCTGAACTTACACGGCCGCTTCAAATGTGCAATTGCATTATACGGACATGCCTTTGCACACTGTCCGCACTCTTTACACTTGGATGCATCAATATGGGACCGGTGTCTTCCTGATTCGATTGCTCCGAATTTACATGCGTTGATACATGCTTTTCCAAGACAGTTCTGACAGTTTTCAGTCACTGTATAACTGGAAATCGGACAGTCCTCACACGCCGAATTAATGACCTGAATAATATTTCCATCATCCTCTTCACCCGGCGCCTTTCCTTCTGCCAGACGAACTCTCTGACGTATGATTTCTCTTTCTTTGTAAATACAGCATCGAAACTGCGGAAGAGGTCCCGGAATCAGTCTGCCTGCAATGTGATCCCGCTCTTCTTCCAGTTTCCCTTCAAAAGCCAGCCTCGCCACTTCATTCAGTACCTTATGTTTGATTGTGATTACATTTTCATCAGCGTACATGTTTCTCTCCTGTCTCCTTTTTTCTTACTCTTTCATTAATGCGCTGATTCTATTATAAATTAATCATGGAAAAAAGGAAAGTGTGCACCGTGTATTTATTCAAAGACAAAGCAGCGACAATACTTCGCCAGCATGTACATGATAGTCGGTAATCCCTGCCCCGCTGTTCGGATGGATCAGTGAATAAACGATATCAACAGCAAACAGAAGCAGCAGGACTACACAGATGATTCTTGCAATCTTCTGTGGAATCCGCCTGTAAATTTCATCAAAAAACGGCGCCGCGATATAGATAAAGGCACAGCCTCCAAGCCCGAATACGATCAACCCTTCCGCGCAGATGCGCCCGTGAAGATTCAAAAAGTATCCGGTATAATTCCACCAGTACATACCTTTAATTTCCCACAAAAGCCATGCGGACAGATATTCTACAGCACCACACACAACCACCGCCATCAAAAAAGTCACAAGCGGCTTATGCACAAACCGTTTCAAAAGCACGACTACCAGAATGCCTCCCGTTCCGTAAATCGGCAGCCACGGTCCATGAAAAAATCCCCTGTTTACAAACACACCGTCCCCAAACAAATGAAGAGACACTTCCCACAGCCATCCGACGAATGAAAAGGTAAAAAATATAAGAATAAGGGATCTCAAAGAATAGGTCCGCTCATACTCAATGCGGATCCATTTTTTCACCTGCGGATTATAAAGTCTATGGGATTCTACCGGATACTCTTCCAGATCTGATTCTTCATACAACCTCTCGTCATCGAGGAAACGGACTCCATCAAGTCCTTTTTCAAACGCTTCCTCTCTCAGCGCCACATAAAGCTCGGCAGATGTGGTCTCCGTATACGGGGTAATAAAGGCATGCCTTAAAATATCCATGGTAAATATATTCAGGATATGCCATCCCAGAAAAGAAAGATCCAGGATAAAAGCCCGCATTTTATTTCCATTCATCATCTGTCTGGACAAAAGAAAGGCTTCACGGTGCGGAATATCCGGATTTTCCGCCAGAATAAACGGAATCATCCGATAAGAATACCTTTTGATGATACCGCCGATAATCGTCATATCCCACAGAAACAGAAAAACTGATTTTTTCAGCATGATAAACATTACATTTTTCCAGCGTCTTGCTCTCCAGACAAAGGCAAGCCGGCCCATTTTTACCTGGCGGTATGTTCTGTTTTCCAGAAGAAATCTGCACTGCCCTACGCTCAGGACGTTACTTACAAAAATCAAAAACAGAATCAGTAAAATGACACCGATCAGAATAACAAAGCCTTCTGCAATTTTATCTTTGAACAAAAAATCATTCATCGCATTTAAAAATCCAAAAAAAGCAGATCTTTCCTTGGTCATATGATTATAGACTCCGGCCAGCACCCCTTTTTTCGGGGTATAGTGCTCCCCCAGAAAGGCCAGAATCTGTCCGCTCTCCGTATCAGAGCTTCTCTCTATACTCAAATACCAGTCGTTCAAAATCTGCGCATTCGTCGGTATTCCGATTTCCCCTCCGGTAAGTCTGACTGCCGCATCGTCAATCCGGTAGGAAATCCTCATACCTCCTGCAATAAATGCCAGCATCAAACTGATTCCGATAATCCGCCACCAGTTCTTACGCAAAGCCTGCTTTCCCTGTTTCTTCAGCTTTTTTCTACTCCACATCATTTCGATCTCCGTTTTTCCATTCCTTTATCTTCTGAAGGCGCTCTTTTACTTTGCGCTCTTCTCCCTGTTCCGTCGGCTCATAATAGATTCTTCCCTTTAAACTGTCCGGCATACACTGCATACGGGTCAGTTTTTCTTCAGTATTATGAGCATATTCATACCCTTTTCCGTAATTTAACTCTTTCATCAGTCCTGTTGGCGCATTTCTCAATACCAGCGGCACCGGCTCTGCGCGTTTTTCTTTCACATCCCGCTTGCAGGACTCACACGCCCGGTACAGGGCATTGGATTTTGGCGCCATTGCCAGATATACAACTGCATGGGTCAGATGTACATCGCACTCCGGCATTCCAAGAAAATGGCACGCCTGATATGCCGCAACCGACACCTGCAGCGCCCGGCTGTCTGCCATCCCCACATCCTCGCTTGCAAACCGGATCAGTCTCCGGGCAATATAAAGTGGATTTTCTCCGCCTTCCAGCATCCGGCACATCCAGTAGACTGCTGCATCAGGATCGCTGTTTCTCATGGACTTGTGAAGGGCGGAAATCAGATTGTAATGCTCCTCCCCGGTCTTATCATAGAGCAGAGATTTCCGGCTGATACACTGCTCCAGTCCTTCATTGGTGATCTGGATTCCCTCTGCGCTCATTTCCCCGTTCAGCACCGCCATCTCCAGCGTATTCAGCGCAGTCCTGGCATCCCCGTTTGCAAAGGCGGCGATCGCCTCTATCTGCTGCCCGGTAATCTGAATATTCTGATTTCCGAATCCCGCCGGACTTTTCAACGCATGCTCGAGCAGTTTCACCAAATCTTTCGTCTCCAGTGCTTTCAGTACAAAGACCTTGCATCTGGAAAGGAGCGCGGAATTTACCTCAAAAGACGGATTCTCCGTAGTCGCCCCGATCAGAATAATACTTCCTTTTTCCACAAACGGAAGGAAGGCATCCTGCTGCGCCTTGTTGAACCGGTGGATCTCGTCCACGAAGAGCACGGTCCGTTTTCCCATCTGACGCTGCATCTCCGCCGTATTCATGACTTCCTTAATCTCTTTGATCCCGCTTGTCACGGCACTGAAATTGACAAACTCCGCCTTCGTTTTCCCCGCAATGATACTTGCAAGGGTTGTCTTTCCGACACCAGGCGGCCCCCAGAAAATCATGGAGGAGATCTGATCTTTCTCAATCAGCTGCCTTAAAATCCTCCCTCTCCCGACCAGATGCTCCTGCCCTGCAAACTCCTCCAAAGAGGAAGGGCGAAGCCGGGAGGCAAGAGGCGCCGACCGTTCTCTGTCATCAAATAACGATAATTGTTCCATAGCTCTTTTTTACCTCCTTTTTCATCTCGCCCCTGTTGCAGGCTGTCTGACTGACCGGATTATTCTGACCGCTCAAATACCTGCGGCTTCAGATATGGTTCAAAGTAAGCCTGAATACTCTCCGGTGAAAAATCCTCATTCGTCTCCTGATGGACACCGCTGGCCGCTGCCAGCTCCTCGGTATATTTTTCCAGCGGATATACCGCATATCCTGAATATCCCGGTTCATAATGCATCACGAGAGGCTCCATGGAGTACGTTTCAATACTGATCTCGCCTGTATCCGGATCTTTGACAAACGTCATATCTGCCATTCCCTCCAGAAGCTGGGAAATCCCCTGCTGTCCGGAAACAAAATTCCCAAGAGAATAGTACACAAGCATCTGCTTTCCATCCGGACGTTCCATCATGCCGTACGGACGAATTACATGCGGATGCGTGCCAATCACTACATCTACTCCAAGATCGGCCAGATACTCCACCCGTTCTTTCGTCGCTTCATCCGGTTCATTTTGATATTCCACCCCGGTATGCAGAAAGACCATCACGATATCCGCCTCTTCTTTGGCTCGTTCCACATCCGCTTTTACCGTCTTTTCATCATAGACATCAACCGCATAAGATTCATTTTCTGGAACCGGAGCTCCGATATTGATCAGGGTTGTGTAATTCATCATTGCAATCTTAAACGCCTTCTTCTCGATGATCTTCACCCGGTCCGCCTGCTGGTCTTCGGCGCTTTCATGAATTCCAAGCACTGCCGGAGGCGTCTCCTGGGATTCCCAGAAAGCAAGGGAATCTGTCACTCCTTCTTTTCCTTTATCATAGGAATGATTCGTTGCCATGGTAATCACATCGAATCCCAGATTTGCAAGGGCCTGGCCGCCTTCCTGCGGCATTCCAAAGGTCGGGTAGCCGCTCGTATTGTCGTGGCTGCTCACAATCGGCGTCTCCTGATTGACAACGGCAAGATCCGCCCCTTCAATCTCTTCTTTTACATTTTCATAAATGTAATCATAGCTCCACACTCCGCTTTCCTGCTGTCCGTCGGCCAGTACGGTGTCATGGAAAAAGTTGTCTCCAACAGCCACCATGTGCAGTGTGTGCTCCTCTTTTTCTTTTTTCTCCGCTTCTTCCCGTTTTTTCTTCTCTTTGGCTTCTTTCTCCGCCTGAATCTTCGCATCAGTCTCTACTGCCTTCTGATGGCAGGAGCGGATCGATGAAATCAAGCCAACAATCAGCACAAGAATCAGTACCATACAGCCGATCAGAATTCTCCGCTTCCAGATCAGCTTCTTCCGGCGCTTTTCTCTTCGGATTCTCTTGCGCCTGGCTAATTCCCGTCTTTTTTCCTCTTCGGTCATAGCTTTCCACCCTCTTTTCTCTTTTGTAACTGTTTTCATTCCTTCAGACATTTCGTCCTGTGCTGATTATACCATATTCGACATAAAAAGGCAGTAAAAAGAGATGCGCCCCGGATATATGTTACACTTCTATCCTGGCACATCTCTTTTGTAATCAGCCTTTATCCTTTAAAATACATATTCGTCAAGCCGACGGAATGCTTCCTGCACCCTGGAAAGCGGCAGCGCAAGGTTCATACGAATACCGTATTCACCGTGGAACGGACGTCCGTCCTGCCATGCAACACCGACATCCCATCCTGCCTTCAAAAGCTCGTCCACTGTTTTTCCATGCTTTTTGCACCACTCTTCACAATCCAGGAACAACATGTAGGTTCCCTGCGGTTTTGAGAGGTTTACACCTTCAAAATGCTCTTTGATGTAATCATATGCATAGTCCACATTTCCGGACAGTACCTGACGGAGCTCATCTACCCACTCAGCTCCTTCTTTCCTGTATGCTCCCACAAGCGCATGCATGGAGAGCACATTCATGGAATTATAATGGCATTTGCTGCTGCTTGCCACAACTCGGTCACGAAGATAGGAATTATAGATCACGTGATAACTTCCAATCAGACCGGCCAGATTGAATGTCTTGCTTGGCGCATACAGTGCGATGGTCCGGTTCTTTGCGTCCACGCTTACAGACTGGGTCGGTGTGTGGTGATATCCTTCCAAAATCAGATCAGACCAGATCTCGTCGGAAATAACAATACAGTCGTTTGCCTTGTAGACTTCCATGGCCTTTTCGATTTCTTCCGGCTCCCAGACTCTTCCGGTCGGGTTGTGTGGATTACAGAACACTGCGACATGGATCTTGTTTGCCTTGATTTTGGCATCCATATCTTCATAGTCCATCCGCCAGACTCCTTCTTCATCCTGCTTTAACAGACTGTGTACGATCTTATACCCTGCTCCTTCGATACTGTTTGTAAAACCGATATAAGTCGGACTGTGAACAAGGATCGGATCCCCATGAGATGCAAACGCATTCAGTGCAGATACCAGTCCCCCAAGCACTCCGTTCTCATAACCGATATCTTCCTTTGTAAGTCCTTCCACGCCTTTACGTTCCTTATGCCAGTTGATGATGGCGTCGAAATATGCATCCGATGGATTAAAATATCCAAATGCCGGATGTTCCAGACGTGTCTTCACCTCTTCGATAATAGACGGCGCTGTCGGGAAATTCATGTCCGCCACCCACATCGGGATCAGATCAAACCCTTCCTTCGGGCCTCCCGGCGCAAATCCCCCTGCCGGAGCATTGCCCGGAAGATCCACTGCAATGGCGTCCTTACCGCGCCGGTCCATAATGGATGTAAAATCATACTTCATGTTGGTAAACCTCCTCGTTTTTGCTGTCGTATCTTCTCTTGCAAACGCAAGCGCTTTTATTATTATACCACAATCATCCCGGTATGCGGTACAAGTTACTGATAGATACTTCCCAATGTCTTCGGAAACTTATAGCTTTTCCTGATAAAAGCAGATCTCTCCATTGTCAGGATGCGGTACCCCTGTCATCGCCTGAATCATATATCCATGTCCGGCAACTATGATTTTATGATACTGTCTGTATTTTTTCAGAACTGCTTCCACCCTCTGCCGGATATCCTCCGATGACTCCCAGAGGGCTCCTTCCGTCGCTTCTCCGTTACGTTCCATGAACTCGTGAAATGCTTTGTGAGCCGTTTCATTTTCTTCATATATGTAATGCTTGTTTGCCACCCATTCATGCAGGTCGGTCTCTACGGCAATCGGCAGATCCAACCGCCTGGAAAGAATTGCCGCTGTCTGGACCGCCCTTGTATAAGGAGATGTCAGAATTAACTCTGCATCTTTCAGTCTCGGATCTTTGGCTGCCTCTTCAATCTGACGGATCCCTTCTTCGGAAAGCGGTGCCATATTCACACCGAATCCCTGATAAATCTTTTGATCTTTCAGAGAATAATCAGTCTGACCATGCCGGATAAAATAAACATTCATGGATGCTTCATGAAAAGTTTCCATACTGATCACTCCTTGCTTTTTATCGTAAGTATATGATATTTTTCTCATGCTTCCTGGTTTTTGTCAATCCATTTCGCAATCTTTTTGATGTCCAGATTTGCAAAGTCTGTTGTGTCGATGTCGAAAATTCAATAATACTAAGAGATTTCAAACCAGTGGGTGTTCCAAAAAGTTTGATATTCATTGTGTTCTTTTGTATAATATATTTAAACAGCTTGAACAAAAAAGAGCTTTGAGAAAGGACGTGACACTATGCCATTACCGGAAAAACGCTATACATCAGATGATTACTGGAACCTTCCGGACGGAGAACGTGCAGAACTAATTAACGGACAGCTTTACATGATGGCTCCTCCAAGTCGCTTACATCAGGAACTGGTACATCAGTTAAGCCGCATTATTGGCAACTACATTTCTGACAAACGTGGTGACTGTAAAATCTATCCTGCACCATTTGCCGTAAACCTCAACGCAGATGATACCGTGTATGTTGAGCCGGATATCTCTGTTATCTGCTCAAAAGATAAGCTGACCGATAAAGGATGTGTTGGTGCTCCCGACTTCATCATCGAGATTGTCTCTCCAGGCAGTCGTAAGCTGGACTACAGCATCAAAAATGGCAAATATGCCGAGGCAGGTGTCCGCGAATACTGGATTGTCGATCCCGAAAAGGAACGAACGACTGTTTACCATTATGACGAAGATTCCGCTCCGGTCATGATTCCTTTCGATCAGCCTGTAACAGTGGGAATATATGGAGATTTAAGCTTTACAATAGCTTCTTTGATCTAGGTGAAAAGTGGTGTGCTGATGGTATGATCTCATTATTCTTTAGCAACATCACTCTTGCTCATGATAATACAGGACACAAATATCATACATCTTCTTATAGAAGAAAAAATAGAAAATCACCAGATGTCTCCATAGCAATCTGGGGAATAATATATAGAAAGGACGGTATAAAGGCATGATGTATCCATATTTAACTCTTAATGATGATACGGAAATCACACATTCTGAGATGCTCCCAGATGGTCGTGTCAAAGTCTATATTGAAACACCCGATCTGAAAGACGGGTTCCATAATGCAACTTGTTTTCTTCCCGAATATGAATGGACAGATATTCACGGCTACTCAGAAAACGAAATGAACTATTTCAAAAAACTGATTCGCAACAACGCGCACTTGATCATGGAGTTTTCTCAGGAAGGAGGCTTCTCTGATGCCGCAAATCTTTAGAATTGGTTCCTATCTTGTTTACTTTTGGTCAAATGAAAACGATCCTCTGGAACCAGTACACGTGCATATTTCAGAAGGACGCGCATCAGCAAATGCCACAAAAATTTGGATAACCAGCACTGGAAAAGCTTTAGTATGCAATAATAACTCCAAGATTCCTCAAAAAGAACTTCGCCGAATGATCCGAATTATCGAAGCAAACAGTGACCTTATATTAGACAAATGGTACACACAATTTGGTGAGATACGGTATTACCTCTAGCACTTTCACTTTTGTTATAAAATCATGATTACCTGTCAAGCATGTATTTTGCATTGTAATAGGCTAGCGCCTAAGGTGCTAGCCTTCATTTCATTATATTATTCTTATCTTTTATTCACAGTCTCCCGTTTCTTAATTCCATACTAAAATTAAATCCTGATCATCGACACATAAAGTCTTGAAAAACTTAGAGGAGATACAGAAAAATAAAAATAAGCGGCACTCTGTTTTACAAAGTACCGCTTAAAATTAAAATTTCTTAGAATTTGCCAGCCTTAGCAGCTTCCTCAATGGCAACTGCAACAGCTACTGTCATACCAACCATCGGGTTGTTTCCTGCTCCGATCAGACCCATCATTTCTACATGAGCCGGTACGGAAGAGGATCCAGCGAACTGTGCGTCAGAGTGCATACGTCCTAATGTATCTGTCATACCGTAGGAAGCCGGTCCTGCTGCCATGTTGTCCGGGTGAAGTGTACGTCCTGTACCACCGCCGGATGCTACAGAGAAGTATTTCTTTCCTGCTTCGATACATTCTTTTTTGTATGTACCTGCAACCGGATGCTGGAAACGTGTCGGGTTTGTAGAGTTACCAGTGATGGATACGTCTACGCCCTCTTTCCACATGATTGCAACACCTTCACGAACATCGTTTGCTCCGTAGCAGTTTACTTTGGAACGAAGTCCGTCAGAGTAGGATGTACGGGAAACTTCTTTAAGTTCTCCTGTATAGTAGTCATACTCTGTCTGTACATATGTAAATCCGTTGATTCTGGAAATGATCTTTGCAGCATCTTTTCCAAGACCGTTTAAGATAACACGTAATGGTTTTTTACGTACTTTGTTTGCTTTCTCAGCGATACCGATAGCACCTTCTGCTGCTGCGAAAGATTCGTGTCCTGCAAGGAATGCGAAGCAGTCTGTGTCTTCTTCCAGAAGCATTTTTCCAAGGTTACCATGTCCAAGACCTACTTTTCTCTGGTCAGCTACAGATCCTGGAATACAGAAAGCCTGAAGTCCTTCTCCGATTGCTGCTGCTGCGTCTGCTGCTCTTGTGCATCCTTTTTTGATTGCGATTGCAGCACCTACAATATATGCCCAGCATGCGTTTTCAAAGCAGATCGGCTGAATGCCTTTTACCTGATTGTAAACATCAAGGCCTGCGTCTTTTGTAATTTTCTCTGCTTCTTCGATAGAAGCGATGCCATAGCTGTTTAATACAGCGTTGATTTTATCAATTCGTCTTTCATATGATTCAAATAAAGCCATTTTAAAAGTCCTCCTCTCGCCTATTCCTGTCTTGGGTCGATGATCTTCACTGCATCATCCACACGGCCATACTGTCCCTGTGCTTTTTCCCATGCTTCGTTCGGTGTGTCACCTTTCTTAATGAAATCGGTGAATTTTCCAAGGCTTACGAATTTGTAACCGATGATCTCATTGTTTTCGTCTAATGCGATTCCTGTTACATATCCTTCTGCCATTTCCAGATAACGAGGACCTTTTGCAAGTGTTCCGTACATGGTACCAACCTGGGAACGAAGACCTTTTCCTAAGTCTTCCAGTCCTGCACCGATCGGAAGTCCGTCTTCAGAAAATGCGCTCTGTGTACGTCCGTATACGATCTGTAAGAAAAGCTCTCTCATTGCTGTGTTGATTGCGTCGCAGACAAGGTCTGTATTTAAAGCTTCGAGGATAGTTTTTCCTGGTAAGATCTCGGAAGCCATGGCTGCAGAATGTGTCATACCGGAGCATCCGATTGTTTCAACCAGTGCCTCCTGGATAATTCCGTCTTTTACGTTCAGTGTCAGCTTACATGTTCCCTGCTGAGGAGCACACCAGCCTACACCGTGTGTTAAACCGGAAATATCTTTAATTTCTTTTGCCTGTACCCATTTTGCTTCTTCTGGGATTGGAGCTGGTCCATGATTCGCACCCTGTGCAACTGGACACATCATTTCTACTTCGTGTGAATAAATCATCTTAAGGACTCCTTTCAACTATGTGTAATCTCTCTTGGGAGACTGCCTTTTGACAGCCTTTATCCGTGTTAATTTTCTCACAAAAATGCGTTTTCGTCAATCAGCTGATTGCACAAAACGTCGAATTTTTCGGTTAGATCCATGTGGCGATCATCCTATTTTGCTTCCAGAAGCATCTCTCTTAACAGAATGAGTCCTCTCGCCACAGCATATTCCCGGTTTTTCTGACGATTTCCCGTAAAGCAGCATCGTTCGACTTTTGTTTTTCCTTTCACAGTACAGCCGATGTAAACAAGCCCTACCGGCTTTTCCGGTGTTCCGCCGTCCGGACCTGCGATTCCGGTCACAGCAATGGATGCGTCTGCCCCGGAGACTTTGCATGCTCCCTCTGCCATGGCCCGTGCTGTCTCCTCGCTGACTGCTCCGTATTGCACCAGAATTTCATGCGGCACATGCAGAATCCGCTCTTTTGCTTCATTAGAATACGTCACATGCGCCTCGTTCAGCACGCTGGATGCTCCCGGCACATTGATCAGCCGTCCGGACAGAAGTCCTCCGGTACAGGACTCTGCTGTCGTCACTGTCATATGACGTTCCTCCAGCATATGAACCACGGCTTCTTCCAGTGTGACTTCTTCTTTTGTCGTATAAATATAATCGCCGAACCGGTTTTTCAATTCTTGTACCATCGGCGCCATCAGCTGCTCTGCCGTCTTCTCGTCTTTGGCTTTTGCAGTGATCCGGAAGTGTACTTCCCCGGTCTTTGCATACGGCGCAAGAGTCGGATTGGTCTGAGCATCCATCAGATCTGCAACCATGGTCTCCGCCCGGCTTTCACCGATAGAGCAGACCTTTACCATGCAGGAATAGATTCCTTCCGGCTGCAGCCCGGAAAGATAAGGTGCAATCTGAGTTTCAAACATCGGGATGCACTCATTCGGCGGCCCCGGAATCAGGATTGCACGCTTGCCTTCATACTCGGTGCCTTCCTCTCCCGTCACAATCAGCCCAGGAGCCGTACCGTTCTGATTCTCAATCACGATGGCTCCCTCCGGAACCAGCGCCTGCTTCCAGTTATTCCGGGTAATTTTCCCCTTTGAATGAAGCCGGTTAAAGAATTCCTGAATCCGCTCTTTTGTGCGGGCATCCTCATATAATTCCTTTCCAAATACTTTTGCGGTCACTTCTTTTGTCAGGTCGTCTTTGGTCGGTCCAAGTCCTCCTGTCAGAATTACCACATCAGACCGTTCCAACGCCCGGCGGATCGTATCCTCCATGCGCGCCTCATTGTCCCCTACCACACTCTGGTGATATAAAGACAAACCTAGCAGAGCGCATTTCTCTGCTAGGTAAGCTGCATTGGTATTTACGATATTGCCGAGCAGGATTTCTGTACCGACGGAAATCAGCTCTGCAACCATCCTACATACCTCCTTTTGTCAATACTTCTTTGTTCTTTACAATGTAATCGATCAGGGATACTACCGTCAGAATCAGCGCAAGATAGATCAACACTGTCTCAATGACGGAAGCAATATTCCCCGGAAGATCCAGAATCAGGAAAATAATCATAAACATCTGGGAAACGGTTTTGAATTTTCCCCAGTAGCTTGCGGCAATCACGATACCGCTGTCCGATGCTACCAGACGGAATCCGCTGATAATAAATTCACGGCTGATAATGACAATGACAATCCAGGCTGGAAGTTTATCCATCGGAATCAGACAGATCATTGCGGAGCTTACAAGCAGCTTGTCCGCCAGCGGATCCATAAATTTTCCGAAATTTGTTACCAGATTATACTTTCTTGCAATTTTTCCATCCAGCATATCTGTAAGACTTGCCACACAGAAAATCACAAGTGCGATATAGTTGCTGTACGTTCCTCCCAGATCCGTCAGCATAAATACAACAAAAAACGGAATCATGATGACACGCAGTACAGTCAGTTTGTTTGGCAGATTCATTTACATCAACTCTCCTATCAAATCATATTCACATGCACCGGTCACTTTGACTTTCGCGAAATCTCCGGACATGAGTTCTGCATCGGTATTGACAAAGATCAGTCCGTCTACATTCGGCGCATCTTTATAAGTTCTGCCCACATAGGCATTTTCATCTGCTACTTTCCCTTCGATCATAACGAGAACTTCTTTTCCAATCATGTTTTCTGCCTGTTCAAAGGCAATTTCCTGCTGAAGTTCCATCAGTTCGGCTCTCCGGTCTTCCTTGATGCTTTCCTCAATCTGATCCGGCATGGATGCCGCAGGAGTGCCTTCTTCCGGCGAATAGGTGAATACTCCAAGACGGTCAAACTCCATCTCATCCACGAAGTCCATCAGCTCTTCATGCTGTTCCTGCGTCTCTCCCGGGAATCCGGTAATCAGTGTTGTACGAAGTGTGATGTCCGGGATCTCTTCTCTCAGTCTTGAGATGATGTGTACCAGTTCCTCTTTGGATGTACGTCTTCCCATTCTCTTTAAAATGCCATCGCTTGCATGCTGAATCGGAAGATCCAGATAATGACAGATCTTCGGCTCTTCTTTCATCGTCTGAATCAGCTCTTCGGTAATCTCCTCCGGATAGCAGTAAAGAATCCGGATCCAGCGGATCCCGCTGATCTGGCAGAGCTTATGGAGCAGCTCCGGAAGTTTCTTTTCCCCGTAAAGGTCTTTTCCGTAAAGTGTCGTCTCCTGAGCCACCAGGATCAGCTCTTTCACTCCGTCCGCAGCCAGCTGTTCCGCCTCTTTGATCAGATGATCCATCGGAACGCTTCGGAAATCTCCTCTGAGTTTCGGGATGATGCAGTACGTACAGTGTTTGTCACACCCTTCTGCGATTTTCAGGTAGGCATAGTGGCCGCCGGTAGTCACGAGCCGGTGTGTTTCGATAATCGGCAGTATATTCAGCGGCTCCATCATCAGATAAGAGTGTCCTTTCAAAGCCTCATCCACTGCGTCAAGGATGTGTCCGTAGGAAGCTGTCCCGAGGACCGCGTCCACTTCCGGGATCTCCTTTGTGATCTCCTCACGGTATCGTTCTGCCATACATCCCGTCACGATCAGAGCTTTCAGACTGCCGGATTTTTTGTACTCCGCCATCTGCAGAATCGTCTCAATACTTTCTTCCATGGCATCATGGATAAAGCAGCAGGTATTGACAATAATCACATCCGCCTTTTCCTCTTCATCGACGATCTGATATCCTCTGGAAGCCAGCATCCCCAGCATCGTTTCCGAGTCGGCAAGATTCTTGTCGCACCCAAGTGAGATAAATAAAATATTCATGTATTCTCTCCTAACAGTTCATAAGGCAGATACTTGTTTCAAAAGCACCTGCCTTTTTGTCTCTTATTCTTCGGTTTCTTCTCCAAGAATTTTTAACTTTCCATTGTTCATCTCGTCGATAGCAATAGAAAGCGGTTTTTCTCCGTCTTTAACCGAAACAAGCGGGTCCGCATGATCGATCAGCTGCCTTGCTCTCTTTGCCGTAGCAAGAACGATAGAATAACGGCTGTTTACAATCTTTGTATCCCCCTCTTCTACGTCCTGATTCACCACTTTCATTAAGTCTGTGTAAGATGGATGCAGCATAGCCTCATTCTCCTTTCTATTCTTCTTTACAATTCTTCAAGTTCTTCTCTTATTTTAGCGATAAACTCCGCGTTTCTCATGACTTTCTTCTTCTCATTCTGAATCACTGCGTGAAGCTCATCCACACAGGTCTCCAGATCATCATTGATGATCAGACAGTCGTAACAGTCAATGCCTCTGGCCTCTTCTTTGGCGCGGGCAAGCCGCTCTTCGATGACTTCCATCGTCTCGGTTCCCCGTCCGATCAGACGTCTGCGAAGCTCCTCAGCGCTTGGCGGGGTGACAAAAACAAGAAGCGTATCCGGAAACTTTTCTTTTACCTTCAATGCCCCCTGTATTTCGATCTCAAGGATCACATCCTTGCCCTTCTCAAGCTGCTCCTCCACATAGGAGCGTGGTGTCCCATAATAATGGTTAACATATCTAGCATACTCTATTAATTCGTCTTGTGCAATCATTTTTTCAAATTCTTCGGTTTCTTTGAAAAAATATTCTCTTCCGTCCACTTCTCCCTCTCTCGGTTTTCTCGTGGTGGCTGAAATGGACAGAGCATAGTCCTCATATTTCTCCATCAGACGCTTCATGGCCGTCCCTTTTCCTGCTCCGGAAAATCCCGAAAGCACGGTCAGTATCCCTTTTTGCATGTTTGTTTCTTCCCTTTCCTATCTAACTGCTATTCGATGTTCTGAATCTGTTCCCGGACTTTCTCGATCTCTGTTTTCAGATCGATTCCATAATTGGAAACGGTCAGGTCATTGGCCTTTGACAGAATCGTATTGGCCTCCCGGTTCATCTCCTGAGCGATAAAGTCCAGTTTACGTCCGATGCCCTCTCCTGCCTGGAGGGTGGATTTCATATGATCGATATGACTTTTCAGACGGACAATTTCTTCATCCGTACAGATCTTGTCTGCAAACAGCACAACCTCCGCGGCGATACGGCTCTCATCGATCTGCGTATCTGCCAGAAGTTCTTTTACCTTCTCTTCCAGCTTTTCCCGATACTCCGAAAGAATCTGCGGGGAGCGCTCCTCAATCTTCTCTACAACAGCCTTCATATCGTCAAGCTTGCCGATGAGATCTTCTCTTAATTTCTCTCCTTCGGTCTCTCTTGCCGATACAAACTGGACACATGCTCCATCCAGTGCCTCTCTCAGGCCATTCCACATTTCCTCTTCATCCACATCCTGCTCTTCCATTGTGAAGACTTCCGGGTATCTGGAAAGAGCGGAAATGCGGACATCATTTTCCAGTCCGAACTTCTCCTCCATCTGTCTGAAATAGTCCAGATACTCAGAGGCAAGCGCCTCATTATATTTCAGAGACATCTGTCCTTCTGAGAGGTCTTCGTAAGTTACAAAGATATCCACTTTCCCTCTCTGAATATACTTTTTCAAATAGCTCCGGATTGCGGTTTCAAAAAAATAGAGCTTTTTCGGCATACGGATATTGACATCCAGGTAGCGGTGGTTTACACCCTTCATCTCGACTGTAAATTTCTTTTCTCCGCTTTGAATCTCGCACCGGCCAAAGCCCGTCATACTTCTTATCATGATCATTTCCTCTATAAAGTTTATTTTGCTGTTTTTCATTATAATTCATTTGATTTTTATCGTCAACCATGTTCAACTATGTTATACTGTAAAACAGACTAAAAGCAAAGGAGAATGACCTATGGCATTAGATGGAATTACCATTGCAAATATAGTAAAAGAAATGCGGGATGCCCTCCTTGGCGGACGGATCGCAAAGATCGCCCAGCCGGAGGCTGACGAGCTTCTTCTTACTGTCAAGGCACCTTCCGGACAGCGCCGTCTCTATATCTCAGCGAGCGCTTCCCTGCCTCTTGTGTATCTGACAGACGAGAACAAACCAAGCCCGTTTACAGCCCCGAATTTCTGTATGCTTCTCAGAAAACATATTGCAAACGGACGAATCGTGTCCATCACACAGCCGTCTCTTGAGCGGATTATCGTGCTTGGAATCGAGCATCTGGATGAGCTTGGAGATCTCTGCCGTAAGAAACTTGTCATTGAGATCATGGGCAAACACAGCAACGTCATTTTCTGTGATGAGGATGACCGGATCATCGACAGTATCAAGCACGTGCCTGCCCAGATGAGTTCCGTGCGGGAGGTTCTTCCGGGACGGACTTACTTTATACCGGATACGATGCACAAAGCAGACCCGCTGACCATATCGGAATCCGATTTTGCAGCGCTTCTCAGACAGAAGCCGTCCGCGCTTTCCAAGGCTCTCTACACAAGCCTTACCGGAATCAGTCCTGTCGTGGCTGAAGAAATCTGCTTTCTCGCCGGACTGGATTCTGCTCTTCCGCCGTCAGAGCTTTCCGATGATCTGATGACGCATCTGTACCGGCAGTTTTCTCTGTTTCTGGATCAGATCAGGGAAGAGGATTTTCATCCGGCCATCTACTACCGGAACAATGAGCCTCAGGAGTTTGCATCTGTCCCCCTGACCCATCTGGAGGGATGTGCATATCAGGAGTTTGAAACCATTTCGCAGGTTCTTTCTTCCTACTACGCAGTCAAGAACAGGATCACCCGGATCCGTCAGAAATCAGCCGATCTACGGCACATCGTGCAGACTGCCCTGGAACGAAACCGGAAAAAATATGACCTGCAGGCCCGCCAGCTGAAAGATACGGACAAACGGGAAACCTACAAAGTCTATGGAGAACTTTTACAGACTTACGGCTATCAGGCGGAACCGGAGGCTAAAGAGATAGAGGCGCTGAACTACTACACGAATGAAATGATCCGGATTCCACTGGATCCAACAAAGACGCCTCTGGAAAATGCAAAACGCTATTTTGAAAAATATAATAAGATGAAGCGGACTTATGAAGCGCTCTCTCATCTGATCGTAGAGACCCGGGACGAAATCTCCTATCTGGAATCTGTCAGCAACGCGCTGGACATTGCCCGGACTGAAGACGATCTGGCGCAGGTCAAAGAAGAGCTGACACAGAGCGGTTATGTCCGCCGGAAATTCACAAAGAAAAAAGAGAAATTCAAAAGTATGCCGCTCCACTATATTTCCAGCGACGGCTATGATATGTATGTAGGAAAAAATAATTTCCAGAACGAAGAGCTGACTTTCTCTTTCGCATCGGGAAATGACTGGTGGTTCCACGCAAAAAAAGTGCCGGGCTCCCATGTCATTGTCAAATCCCAGGGAGAAGACATGCCGGACCGCGTCTTTGAGGAGGCCGGAAAACTTGCCGCTTTCTATTCCAAAAATAATGGAAGCGAAAAGGTCGAAGTCGATTACGTGGAGAAAAAACATGTAAAAAAGGTAAAAGGCCAGAAGCCGGGATTCGTTATCTATCATACCAATTATTCACTGATTGCGGATACTGACATCAGTATGTTAAAAGAAGTATCCGAATCCTGATCATAAGAGCCAGAAAAGGGATCGTCGGGTAAAATCCCGTCGATCCCTTTATTCATTCTTTTATTCTTTTCCATTATCTGATGCTTTCACGTCAAAGCGTGACGCAATCCTATACATCTCTTTTTCTCCGTCTGTTTCTACAGAGTCTGGATAAAGCGCATGAACGCTTCTCTTCCCTCTTCGGTGCATTTATAGACACCTGCGTCTTCCAGTACATGAACAAACACCTTACCAATCTCCTGCTGCAGGATCTCTTCGATGTTGTCCGCATTGATTTCTTCGTATTCTGGAAGGAATTTCTCTACCCAGTCCGCATGTTTTTCGATCTTTTCATTGCTGCGGATGTCTTTTCCTTCCAGAATGTATTCTTTCAGAAATTCGATCTCGTCTTTCAGGCGGGCCGGCAGAACTGCAAGTCCCATTACCTCGATCAGACCAATGTTTTCTTTCTTGATATGGTGGTACTGTGCGTGCGGATGGTAAACGCCGAGCGGGTGCTCCTCTGTCGTAATATTATTCCGAAGCGTCAGATCCAGTTCGTACATACCGTCTTTCATTCTTGCAATCGGAGTGATGGTATTATGCGGCTCTCCATCTGTCTCGGCAAAGATAAATGCCGCTTCATCTGTATATCCTCTCCATGCTTTCAGTACATGATCCGCAAGGTCGATCAGTCTCTTTTCATCCTGATGACGAATTCTAAGTACGGAAAGCGGCCACTTCACGATTCCGGCCTCTACATCTTCATAACCCGGGATTGTCACTTTCATTTCAATCGGTGCTTTTGCCATGGCAAACGTATAATGGCCTCCCTGGAAATGGTCGTGGCTTAAAATGGAACCGCCTACGATCGGAAGATCCGCATTGGATCCAAGGAAGTAATGCGGGAACTGCTTTACAAAGTCAAACAGCTTGGTAAATGCAGCACGGTCGATCTTCATCGGCGTATGCTCCCCGTTGAACACGATGCAGTGCTCATTATAGTAAACATACGGTG
This sequence comes from Sellimonas catena, assembly GCF_027924685.1. NCBI lineage: Bacteria > Bacillati > Bacillota > Clostridia > Lachnospirales > Lachnospiraceae > Sellimonas > Sellimonas catena. Next base: position 21,846 of record NZ_BSBO01000032.1, on the reverse strand, counting down.
AATACTGGAATCCCCATTTGGATTCATTGATGGTAATCGGAATGATCCGGTGGTTTTCTCTTGCAGGGTGATCCAGTCTTCCCGCATATCCTTCGTTCTCCATACAGAGCTGGCATTTCGGATATGCATTGTTCTTCGCATTTTTCGCTGCCGCAATGGCTTTCGGATCCTTCTCCGGTTTGGAAAGATTGATCGTAATGTCAATCGTACCATACGGACTTTCTACCGTCCATTTTTTATCTTTCTTTACACGATAACGGCGAATATAATCGCTGTCCTGGCTCAGTTTGTAGAAATATTCTGTGGCTGCTTCCGGAGATTTTTCGTATGCATCCCAGAATTCTTTCTGTACCTGTGCCGGACGCGGTACCAGACAGTTCATCATCTTTGTATCAAAAAGATCCCGGTATCCGATACTGTCTTCGATCAGTCCTCTGTTTACCGCTTCATCAAGAAGCTCTTTTAATACACTTTCCAGATCAATGTTCTCTGCCTTTTCTTCCGGTTCCTCATAGCTGTCCTCATGGAACAGATCCAGAAGGAGGTTTGTCGCATAGATTTTTTCACATTCCGGAAGAAGTCCGGTTTCGATTCCATACTGCACCAGCCTGCTGATACTTTCGTTTAACATCGTATTTTCCTTCTTTCCTTATAATACTCTTGCACCGTCACCGATCTCTACTACATAGAACTCTGCTTCACGGCCTGTCTTTTCTTTGTATCCTGCTCCGACCTGATCGATAAAGGTATCCACTGCATCATTTTTTACAATGCTGACTGTACATCCGCCGAATCCGCCTCCTGTGATTCTGGATCCGATCACTCCGTCAATCTTCCATGCCAGATCTACCAGAACATCGATTTCTTCGCAGGATACTTCATAGTCATCGCGAAGAGAAATATGAGACTGATTCATCAGACGTCCGAACTCTGCAATATCATTTTCTTTCAGTGCTTTTACCGCACGGATTGTTCTCTGGTTTTCATAAACCGCATGTTTTGCACGTTTTTTGCAGATTTCATCTTTGATGGCATCCTTGTGTGCCTCGAATTCTTCTTCTGTCAGATCTCCGAGTGTCTTGATATCTACGACTTTCTGGAGATCATGAAGCGCTTCTTCACTCTCCCGTCTTCTGTCATTGTAAGCGGAATCTACAAGGCTGTGTTTTACTTTACTGTTTGTGATGACAATCTTTGCATCATCCAGTTTTACGGAAGCATATTCATACTGAAGTGTATTCGTATCGAGGAATACTGCACAGTCCTTTTTGCCCATTGCTACAGCGAACTGATCCATGATACCGCAGTTGCAGCCATTGTAATTGTTCTCGGAATACTGGCCGATCAGCGCGATGTCCTGCATTGAGATTTCAATGTTAAACAGTTCTTTCAGCATAACTCCGATCAGTACTTCCAGTGATGCGGAGGAAGAAAGTCCGGATCCATTCGGGATTGTTCCGTAAATCAGGACATCCATTCCCTGCGGAATTGAGTAGCCTTTCTTTTCAAATGCCCAGATTACACCCTTCGGGTAATTGGTCCACTGTGCTGCCTGTGACGGCACCAGATCATCGAGGCTTGTCTCAATCACGCCTAATTTTTCAAAGTTTGCAGAATAAAAGCGAAGCTTTCTGTCTTCTCTTTTTCTTGCAATTCCATATGTACCAAGGGTCAGTGCGCATGGGAATACATGTCCGCCGTTATAGTCTGTGTGTTCTCCGATCAGATTGACTCTTCCCGGCGAAAAGAAGGTTTTGATTTCCCCTTCCCCTCCGTACAGTTTCTGAAATGTTTCCATCAGTTTCTTTTCCATACTTCATACCTGCTTTCTTTTCCTGATTTATTCTCTGTAATAAAATTATAATGCGTTTATGAGATCAGTACAACAAATATATTGCTCAAAACCATAACAATATTGAGGTGTTAAAGCTTGATTTTTTCCCTGGAACAGCGTATGATACATAGGACTGAAATCACAGCCTTTCAGCCAAGTCTTATTGACACTACTAAACTACTATGCTTTCCAGTCGAAAGGGCTGTATTTCGACTGTAGAGTTTGAAACTATGCAGATTCAGATTAACGAAGATAAAAAAGAATTAAAACAACATGGAGATTACACGTTTCCGGTGAATTTAAGCGGCGAGATGTTGTCCAGATATGAAGGCGGTGCTTTTTTCTGGCACTGGCACACGGAAATAGAACTGACTTTAGTTCTGAAAGGCCAGATCGAATACCGGGTCAATGAGCGCACCTACCATCTGAAGGCCGGCGACGGGCTGTTCTGCAACAGCAACGCCATGCATGCAGGAATGCGCATTGACAACCAGGACTGCCAGTATTTTTCCACCACGTTTCATCCCCGGTTTCTGTACGGATTTGAAAACAGCATTCTTCAGACCAAATATGTGGATCCGGTCCTGAATGCCCCGGCGTTCTCTTCTGCTGTATTTCTTTCATCGGAAGAATGGGCATCAGAAATTCTTTCCCTTCTTCGGGAGATCTATGCACTTTATCTGCAGCCGGCACCGGACCAGGAACTGCGTCTTCATATTCTCATATCCGAAATCTGGAGACACTTATATGGACATTTCACAAGTTGCTCCTTTGAAGAGCCGTCCTCATCAGATTCCATTGGACGGCTGAAAGAGATTTTGTCTTTCATTCATACTTCCTATGCAAAGCAGATTACACTGGAAGAGATTGCAGATCATGTGCATCTGTCAAAAAGTGAGTGCTGTCGCTTTTTCAAGCGGCATATGAATATGACCGTCTTTGATTATCTTTTATATTACCGTATTCAGCAGAGTCTTCCGCTTTTGCAGGAAGGTCTCTGTACGATCTCCAAGGCAGCCGAGTCCTGCGGATTTTCCAATGCGTGTTATTACGGGAAACTGTTCAAGCGGTATATGAACTGTACTCCGAGACAGTATCAGGCCCGGTTCCGCCCGGACAGACATCCATCCCGGGAGACATTTTCCCAAACAGATTAAACAGCTGAAAAATACAGCCCCGGATTTTTCTGCCCGGGGCTGCTCTCATTTTATATTAGTTGAATTTCTTTAAGCTGATTTTATCGATCTGTTCCAGTTCTTCCTCAGAAAACGGCGTTCTGCTGACCGCTCCGACATTTTCCATAAGCTGAGACGGTCTGGATGCTCCTACAAGAACGCTTGTCACTTCTTTGTCTTTTAATACCCAGTTCAAGGCCATCTGTGAAAGGGTCTGTCCTCTCTGGGATGCCAGTTCTTTCAAGGCACGGATCTGGTGAATCCGCTCGTCTGTCAGAGCACTTTCTTTCAGGAATCTTCCGTCTGTCCGGATCCGGCTGTCGTCCGGTATGCCATTCAGATAACGGTCCGTAAGCATTCCCTGTGCCAGCGGGCTGTATGCAATGATCCCTTTTTCACGCTGTTTTGCCGCTGCCTTCAATCCGTTTTCTTCGATCGAACGGTCAAAGATCGAGTAACGGTTCTGGTTGATGATAAACGGACAATGATAAGATTCCAGAAGATCTGCCGCTTTTTCCATCGTCTCTCCATCATAGTTGGAAATCCCTGCATACAATGCCTTCCCGCTTTTGACAATTGACGCAAGAGCGCCCATCGACTCTTCCAGCGGTGTTTCCGGATCCATGCAGTGGTGGTAGAAAATATCCACATAGTCCAGTCCCATTCTCTTCAGGCTCTGATCCAGGCTGGCTGTCAGATACTTTCTGCTTCCTCCTGTTCCATAAGGGCCGTCCCACATGTCGTATCCTGCCTTTGTGCTGATAATCATCTCGTCCCGGTACGCTGCCATCTCATTCTTTAAAATCCGTCCGAAATTCTCCTCGGCGCTTCCCGGTACCGGCCCATAGTTATTCGCGAGATCAAAGTGGGTAATTCCCAGATCAAACGCGGTAAATACCAGTTCCTTCATTCTGTCATATGCTGCATTGCTGCCAAAATTATGCCACAGTCCGAATGAAACTGCCGGGAGCTTCAGTCCGCTCTTCCCGCATTTTGCATAGCTCATCCCCTGATATCTTGTTTCTGCTGCCTGATACATGTTGCTCCTCCTTAATTTCCTCTCTCTTTAATTGTTCCTGACCGGTATGCGCCGATCAGTTCCTTTAATTCCCCAATCTTTTTCAGAAGCTGTTTTCCGTTATCCGTATCTCCCACTGTCTGGCGCTTGTGGCTGTAATTCACCGCAATCTGATGGGAGACAATATCTTTTTCCTCCTGAATGGCGATTTCTGTCGTCTCAAACGGCTCGTGTGCCGCAAGCGACATTCCGTAGGAATTATAAATCAGCGTATATCCGGCGATTCCGGTTTCCCTGTGATATGCTCTGGAAAATCCGCCATCGATAATCAGAAGTTTGCCTTCGCATTTAACAGGACTTTCCCCCTCTTTCTGATGTACCGGAACATGACCGTTGATAATACGTGCCTCTTCCCCTTCCAGTCCGAATTCCTTCAGGATTTTCTCAGCCGTCTCTTTCTTTTCCAGAAGTTGATAGTACGCATTTTTCAATTCCTGATGCGTTTCTTTTTCTGCAATCAAATACCGCTCAAAGGTCGCCATCTTACTTCTGCCATAGAGCGGAGATCCCGGTGCGGACCATAAAAACCAGAGAATATTCCTGCCCCGCTCTTTCTCCTCCTCTTCCATTGAGAAGAATGCTTTACGTACATACTGTTCCAGGACATCGTAGAGTGCCTTCCCATGATAAGTCTGCCCATAAACCGGAACTTCCATAAAGCTTCCGTCCTCATTCATCGGCACACATCCATGATAAAGGAGATTTCCATTGTATACTTTATAAAGGCTGCCCTTCTTTAACAGGAACTTCACATGCTTCTGCAGTTTCTCACAGTTTTTGAAGGCCCGTGTCAGCCTCTCCATCACGTTTTTCTCCTGTTCGCTCAGGGCATATGGCTCAGCCGGATCGATTGTCGGAAACCGCCCGTCCAAAAGCTCATACTGTTTTCCGTCAATCCTGATCTGATTTGTTTCGTAGTCAATCTGGTCAAGGAGACAACGTCCATTCATTCCAAACTCCGGATTTTCGCTGGCAAGCTGTCCTTCAATTTTAAACTGAATCACTGAAATTGCCTTGTGCATTCTCTGTTGAAGAGCCAGCGAAATATCTGCTTTTTCCTGCTGGGTTTTGATTCCGAACTGCCAGGCTTCGTCATCCACATATGTCTCCAGCGTAAAGGTTACAAGCGGAAGCATGTTGATGCCGTATCCATCCTCCAGAATGTCCAGATTTCCGTACCGGAGGCACAGGCGAATCACCGTCGCGATACATGCCTGTTGTCCGGCTGCGGCTCCCATCCAGAGGACGTCATGATTTCCCCATTGAATATCCAGTGAATGATAGTCCATCAGGCAGTCCATGATCTGGTGCGGCAGAGGTCCCCTGTCAAAAATATCGCCGATAATATGCAGATGGTCTACCACAAGCCTCTGTATCAATTCTGCCATTGCTATAATGAAAGGCTCTGCCCTCCCGATATCCAGAATCGTCTGAATGATGGCCTCATAATACGCCTCTTTGTCCGAAAGTTCCGGCTTCTCTGTAATCAGCTCTTCAATAACGTAAGCATAATCCGGCGGCAGCGCTTTCCGTACCTTGGATCTGGTATACTTGGAAGAAACGACTCTGCAAAGTTCGATCAACCGGTAAAGCGTCACTCGATACCAGTTCTGCATGTCCTCCCCGGACTGTCTTAGCTGTTCCAGCTTTTCTCTCGGATAATAAATCAACGTTGCGACCGACCTCTTCTCCGCCGTACCAAGGGTATGTCCGAATACATCATCAATCTTCTTTCGCACGGCACCCGAACCATTTCTCAGCACATGGGAAAAAGCCTCATATTCCCCGTGGATATCTGACAGAAAATGTTCTGTTCCTTTCGGAAGGTTGATAATCGACTGCAGATTGATGATCTCAGTGGATGCCTTCTCGATCGTCGGATACAGTTCAGCCAGATATTCCAGATATTTATTTTGCTCCATATTCTCCTCCTTACCGCGGCGCGAAACGGATTTAAAGCCTTTCGAAAACCAGGTATTTCCCCTGCCAGAATCCCTGCTCTATATTTGATTATTATAAAACAGACAGGAACTGGTCTGACCAATTCCCGCCTCGTTTCTTTGCTTCAAATCATCTCACTGCCCGCAGGTTTTCCGTATCACTTTACCTGATGAAATGATTATATCATATTTTCTTATCAGTGCGTAAATTTCTCGTTCAATTTCCACTCAAATTAAAGCAAAATAACACCACAGCCAAATCCAAACCGCTCTTCCTGCTTCAATGCCATCCTTTGAAGGAACGTAGAGTCTGGAGTAAGTCTCTTTTCTTTCCCGTTAAAAAGATTTTCCATTGCCTGATCTGAATTTCTGCTTGTACCAATTATCTGAAACTTTTCCGCAAACTGCCTGATATGGGAGGACGGAGAAAGAGCTTGGATCATCGGCGGATAAAGCAGCCAGCTGTAACACAGAAAAGCCTTATATTTCGTTTCAGGATCAATCTGAGCAAAGAACTTTTTCGCTCTTTGGAAGGAGTCCTCCACCGCCTCTGTATGCAGATCTGCCCCTCTTTGAACATGACAGTTTAACACCGGACAGCCGCAGGGAAGAAGTTCTTGTGCATTCGTGGAATAAATCATATAAAAATAATCATCATCCAGATATACCATTTGGAATGGCTGAAACTGCAAAGAGCCAATTTTAAAAATCTCAGCATTCATAATGTGGCGAAACCAGATCACATCGTCTTTTTCAAGCCCGGCCCGGCCGGTTTTCTGAAAATAAATCTCTGCCCGCAGCGTAACATCCTGGAAGGTATCAAAAATAATACTGTCCGAGATTCCCCGTGCCCTGTATTCTTCATATTTCTCCACAAGAAGACAGGTAATGACAGCTAAACGGACAGCCGGAACCTGATCACACAGGAAAAACTGGAAATCCTCTCCCTGATACGCTTTGTCTGCAAGCACTTCCACTGTGTCACCCAGCCTGTTTATTTCCTTTTGAACCGCTTCCTGAATCTGATCCCGGTAATGCAGTTCTGAAAGCATGGTATGCAAGGTCATTCTGTCACCTCCATAACATAGTTACGGACTGAGAAAGCTTGTCCCTTTCTCAGTCCATCCATTGATGTTATTTTTAACATCCTATTTCTTAAACACTTCAGATTTTATGCTTTTCCAGCCACTTACCGGAATACTCTGCGATCGAACGGAGACATCCGTCCTCCATCGGAGAAGTCAGTCCCGCTCCCTTTACCAGTCCAAGGAATGTATCCGTACCTCCGCGTTTTACAAACTCTTTGTATTTTACCCAGGCCTGATCCCAGTCTTTTTCGATTTCCAGCCAGAACTGCAGCGCCACGGTCTGTGCCAGACAGTAATCAATATAGTAAAACGGTGATGCATAAATATGGTTCTGTCTCTGCCATCCGGCTCCTCTTTCGTAAAAAGGAATTCCCTCCAGATCCAGATACGGGCGGTACCGTTTTTCCAGCTTCAGCCACGCTTCGTTGCGCTCCTGCGGCGTCATCTCCGGATGCTCATAGACTACCTGCTGGAAGTGATCCACCAGACATCCATATGGAATAAAATTCAGCGTTCCCTCAAGGTGGGAAACTTCATATTTCTTTGTCTGATGTTTGAAGAACAGCTCATACCACGGTGTCGCAAAAAATTCCATGGACATGGAGTGAGTCTCTGCAGCTTCCATGGACGGCAGATGCATGGAAAGCAGATCGATGTGCTTTTCCGCCATGTAGGAGGCAAAAGCATGTCCCGCTTCGTGGGTCAGCACATCCACATCTCCTGCCGTACCGTTAAAATTGGAAAAGATAAACGGACAGCCATAGCCCGGTATATCACAGCAGTAACCGCCGGTCGCTTTCCCCGGTTTAGCTACCACATCGAAAAGCTCCCGTTCGAACATCATTTTGATAAAATCCGCAGTCTCCGGGGACATTTCCGTATACATCCGGCGTCCTGCCTCCATGATTTCCTCCGGCGTCCCCTGCGGAACCGCATTGCCATCCGGGAAACGGAAGGAATCATCGTATATTTTCAAATGATCTACACCGATACACTCTGCCTGTGTCTTCTTGATTTCACAGACAACCGGAACGAGATCCCGAACCACCTGATCACGGAAGTCCGCAATGGCTTCCGGTGCATAGCAGTTTCTCTGGCGGCGCACATAGCCAAGCTCCACGAAATTTTTCATGCCAAGGCGGTGTGCCTGCTCGGTACGGTTTTTCACCAGTTTATCGAAAATTTCATCCAGTTCTTCCTGATGATCATCAAAAAACTTCCCGTAGGCTTCATACGCTTCCTTCCGGATCTTACGGTCCTGGCTCTGCATAAACAGGCCCATCTGGGAAAGATTATACTGTCCTCCCTGAAACTCAATCTGCGCTCCTGCAAGCAGAGACTGATACTGAGTCTGCAGCGTGCTCTCCTCCTGAAGAAGCCCGGTTATTTCCGGGGAAAATCCTTTCATCGCAAGATCCAGATTCAAAAAGATCACTTTCCCGAATTTTTCCTCCAGTTCTTTCCGGAATGGCGAGTGAAGCAGCGCTTCCTTGTATTTCTGCATCTCTTCTTCGAGAATCGGAGAAATCTGATCGTTATATTCCCGCTCTTTCACATAAAATTCGTCTTTCGTATTCACCGTATAACGGATGTATACGAGAGAATCTGCTGTGGAAATCTCCTTTTCCACTTCATTCATCCGGTAAATGGCCGCTGCCTGCTCTTCAGCAGAAGATGCCTGTTTTACCTCTTCTGTGATTTCCCTGATCTTCTTTTTCACTTCCTCGAGATCGATTCTTTTGTAAGAAAATTCGCTGAATGTTTCCTTTCTCTCCATATGACATTTCCCTCCAGTCTTAAGATAGATTCAGTATACCACATTCATACAGGCAAAAAAAGGCGGGGAGTACGACATTTTCCAGTCGTCTCCCCGCCTTTTTCTGTCTATTCTGTTTTTGTGCCCTCACACGCTCTTCCTAATGTGCAAATCCGGCAAACGATAATTCGCATCCGTGTCCAACACGGCTGAAGATATTGACGATTCTCGTCATGACTTCGGGATACTGCTCCTCCTGTGTCAGAACCAGTATTTTCGTATTATCTTCCGTAAACTCTACCCGTTCCACCTCCGGGATTTCCAACATCTCTTTCAGGATTTCCGAAACCATCTCCTCTGTCAGATTTTTTGCCACTCGATAATACCTTCCCAATTTTAAGGCCTTCTTTCTTTAATTAGTTATTTCTAACTTTTAGTATAGTCCTTCCTTTTTCTGTTGTCAAAGAATTTCTGATAAAAAATTATCAAATATGGAATTTCCAGAATGCCCGCTGTATCTTTTCAAACTCTTTCCGGTTAGTTTTCTTTCTGCTATACTATTTCTATATTTAATTAAACGATATGAAAAGAAAGGAAGAACGTTTTATGCAGTCTTTTTCATTGGGCCAAAATCAGATTTCCATTTTACCTGGCAGACGACCGGACGCACCCGTTATTTATCTTCCTTCGGTTAAGGACGAAGGTGCCTGCATCTCCCGGTATCTGCTGGAATCCGGCTGTCCGGATCTTACACTTATTTCGATCAGTGATCTTTCCTGGAATCACGATATGGCACCCTGGGACTGTCCGGCTGTCTTTCCAAAAGGTGATCCTTTTACCGGAGGCGCTGACGCATACATCCACCAGCTGACAGAGCAGATTCTTCCTGAAGCAGAACGGCGGATCGGATCCGAACCAGTCTGGAGAGGAATCGCCGGCTATTCTCTTGCCGGGCTGTTCGCCATCTATACGCTCTATCACACAGATCTGTTTTCCAGAGCTGCCAGTATGTCCGGTTCTCTGTGGTTTCCCGGCTTCTCCGAATACATGGAATCCCATTCCTTGGCTGTTCGGCCGGACTGTATTTACCTTTCTCTCGGAAAAAAAGAGCACAAAACAAGAAATCCTCTCATGAAAACAGTCGCACATCATACGGAAAAGGCCTTCTCCTGGTTTCAGTCACAGAACATTCACGTAACCTTTGAATGGAATGAGGGCGGACATTTCGATCATCCTGACCAAAGGACAGCGGCGGGGATTCAATGGATCGTAGAACAGCATTGAATTCCATGCCAGATGGTGAAATATCCAAAAAACCGCTGGATGCCCCACACAAAGGCACCAGCGGGTTTTTTGCTTTTTCTGACTGTTTTTACATCAATCTGCGGAACAGATCTTTCAGATCTTCCACGCTTGCGTCTTTCGGGTTGCCAGGCGCGCAGGCATCTGCGTGAGCAGATTCTGCAAGGAAGTCCAGATCTTCTTCTTTTAATGCTTCCAGTTTTGTCGGGATTCCAACATCTACAGACAGCTGCTGAACGGCATCGATTGCTGCTTTCCGGTATTCTTCCACAGACATCTCGTCCACACCTTTGACGCCCATTGCTCTTGCAATTTCACGATACTTTTCTCCTGTGCTGTCAGCGTTGTATTCCATTACGATCGGCAGCATCATAGCGCATGCAACACCATGCGGAGTATCATAAACTGCTCCCAATGTATGTGCCATGGAATGAGCGATTCCAAGTCCTACATTGGAGAATCCCATACCGGCAATGTACTGGCCCAGTGCCATGCCTTCCCGGCCTTCTGCTTCTCCTGCCACTGCGCTCCGAAGGGATCTGCTGATGATTTCGATTGCCTTCAGATGGAACATATCGGTCATTTCCCAGGCTGCTTTTGTCGTATATCCTTCGATGGCATGTGTCAGAGCATCCATTCCTGTCGATGCTGTCAGTCCTTTCGGCATGGAAGACATCATGTCCGGATCCACAACTGCAACAATCGGCATGTCATGCGGGTCTACACAAACGAATTTTCTCTTTCTTTCCACATCCGTAATGACATAATTGATCGTCACTTCCGCTGCAGTTCCTGCTGTGGTCGGCACAGCAATAGTCGGCACACAAGGATTTTTCGTAGGTGCTGTTCCTTCCAGGCTTCTTACATCCTCAAATTCCGGATTGGCAATGATAATTCCGATAGCCTTTGCAGTGTCCATGGAGGAACCTCCACCGATCGCAATGATATATAGTCTGCCTTTGCTGCCTTAAATGCCTCAACTCCGTGCTGTACGTTCTCAATCGTTGGAAATCCCTGTCTCCATCTTCCATCGTATGTACTATCGCAAGGGTAGTATTCACTTCCTTATCATAAATCAAACCTTTGTCGGAGATGCCAATTCTTTTGATGGTATTCCCAAGCATTTTCCCAAAATAGTCGTCTCCGACCTTTCCTATAAAGGCAGTTTTATAACCCAACCCGGTCAGCATTGACAGCACATTACATGGTGCACCTCCTGGATTTGCTTCAAATACCGGATTCCCATTGGAGCTGTTCCCATTCTGGATGAAGTCAATCAACAGCTCGCCTAACGCAACAACATCATACATGCTTGCCCTCAACCTTTCTTTCCTGTATTTCCTTCACAATTTTGTTATATGCTTTCTTATTCAAACGATAGAAATACAAAACTATCGCCGTTACGATCCAGAGTATCCCCGGAACTGTTGTAAAAGAATGTTTAATAATGGATAATATCGCTGCATTCTGCTGCTGGTTTGCAACATATCCAAACATGCTCAAAACACCTGCAAGTACAGAAGTTCCAATCGCCATTCCGATTTTGTTTCCCAGTGAAATAAATGCATACTGAAATCCATCATTTCTGAGTCCGGTCTTCCATTCTCCATACTCCACACAATCCGGAACAATCGCATAGATCGCAGTATTAAAACCGGAAAAGAAAAATTGTGCCAGACAAGAAAATGTATAAAATGGAACAGGATTTTCTCCAACTGTAAAGAAGTACATACAGAACATACTAATTCCCGTCAACAGTGCAAAGATGGATGCAGAACGTCCTTTATTATTGGTAAGCCGAAATACCAGTGGAAAGCAGGCAGCACCAATAATAGATGGAAGAATAATAAACAAAGAATAGGTGCTAAATAACGCTTCGTTTCCCTCCACATAGGTAAAATAGTATAATGCATCCGCATTTCTTCCATAGAGTGTCACACCGAACAGAAATTGTCCTGCAAGAGCGATCATATATGGACGATTGTTTGTCACAGTCGCTAACTGAACCTTTATAGAAATTTTTTCTTTCTCCGGTACTTCCACCACTTCTTTTGTTTTTGCGAAGCAGAAAATATGACACGCTGCGAAAATACATCCATATAAAACAGCAATCAATAAATATCCCTTTTGATCATTTCCACCACCAAGCCTTCCAATAAGAGGAACCGTCACAATATTGATAATGCCAATCGCAATCATTGCACTGACAGATCGGAATGTATTGATTTTCGCCCGTTCTTCTATATTCTGTGTCATTGCTCCACACAGTGTCCCATAAGGAATATTCACGCACGTATAACCTAATACAAGAATACAATAAGTGATTGCCATATAGATGACCTTTGCAGTGGACGACCAATCCGGATGTGCCCAAAACGTCAAGATCAGTATCACGGCTGTCAATGGTGCCGCCACCAAAAGCCATGGTCTGTATCTTCCCCATTTCGTATGGGTTTTATCGCTTAATCCGCCAATAATCGGATCATTAATTGCATCCCAAAATCGTGAGAACAACATCAGACCTGCCACCGCTCCCATACTAATTTCAAAAATATCTGTATAGAATATCATCAGGAAATTTCCCACGAACATCCAGCTGAAATTGCATCCCACATCTCCCATACCGTATGCAATCTTACTGATCAGTGGTACTTTTACGTTTGTATCTTTCTGATTCATTACAATTCTCCTTTATCAATTACAAATACTGGCTGGCTCTACTTTTTCCTGATCCGGGCCGGTAATTGAAAAAATTTGTTTCCTTATTCTGTAATACGGATAACAGCCTTCACAATATCCGCTTTATTATTCACACTATAATCCATTGCTTTCTGTGCTTCGTCCAATCCAAATATATCCGTTACAATCCCCTTCAGATTTACTTTTCCTGCTGCAACCGCATCAATCGCCATTGGATAAATATGACGGTAACGGAATACGGTCTTAAAGGTCAGTTCTTTGTCCAGTGCAAGACTCATCGGAAGTGTCATCTCTCCACTCTTGCTATATCCCACAAGAACAATATTGGAGCCTTTTTTTGCCATATGAATTGCCTGCCTTGTTGTAATTTCCGTACCCGCTGTTTCAATTACCAGATCTACACCAGCTCCATCTGTCAGCTGCTTTACCCGTTCCAGTACATTTTCCTTTGCGCCATTAATAACTTCCGTCGCCCCCAGTTCCAATGCTTTTTCAAGCCGTTTCTCCATAATGTCCACCACATACACTTCCGACACTCCTCTTGCTTTCAATGCCATCATTGAAACAAGACCGATACAGCCTGCGCCCATGACAACAGCCCGCTGTCCAAGGTGTGCCTCTCCCTGAATCGCTGCATGGAACCCTACTGCCAATGGCTCAATCAAAGCACCTTCCAGCGTACTTACATTATCTGGAAGTTTGAAACACAGATCTGCTTCGTGAGCAACATATTCTTGAAATACGCCGTCTACAGGAGGTGTTGCAAAGAACACCACATCCGGGCACAGATTGTAACGTCCCGTTTTACAAAATTCACAGTGTCCACAGGTTTTTCCTGGTTCCAAAGCAACTCTGTCTCCAACCTTTAAATGCTTTACATTCTTACCAACTTCGACAACAGTTCCTCCCGGTTCATGACCCAGCACAAAAGGCGGATTTACCACATAGTCTCCAATGGCCCCTGTTTCATAATAATGCAGGTCACTTCCGCAGATACCCACATATTCCAGTTTTACCAATACCTCGTCATCTTTTGGATTTGGAATATCCCGCTCTTCAAATCCCATCTTTCCGATTCCCAGCATGACAGCAACTTTCATCTTTCCTTTCATTATTATTTCCTCCTTTTTATGTTACTTTATTTTATACTTAATTAAATAGTTTTATTATGTTTTTTACTTTATATCCTATTCCACTTTTTGTCAATAGTTCCTGGCAATCAAGTATTATTTCGTCATTATCTTCAAAAAGACATCTTACGTTTTAGTAAAACTGCATCAAAAAAAGAGACTCCTTTTCTGAAGTCTCCTGTAAAAGCACCTGCGTGCAGTTTATATCTGTTTTACAAAATTTTCAATTACTTCCAGTGCTGCTCCTAGCGCCGCTGCCCCAACCTTATATCTGCAGCTATTTACAAATTGTTGATCCTCTGTAAATGTATTCCGTTCCGATACTTTATTCCATAGATCCGGTAAATAAGGCTCTATATAGCTTCCCACATATCCTCCCAGAATAATATCACAATCAAGGAGCATCCGGATATTATTTAATGCCACAGCAAGATAGCCTGTATAGACATCCCATATATCTGCCACCTTTGGATCTTTCTTCTCCAATAGCTCAAAGAACTTTTCTAATTTTCCTCCTGCTGCATCTGACAAAATTGCCGCACTGCAATACGCATCCAGGCATCCTTTTTTCCCGCAATAGCATATCTTTCCATCCGGAATCACAGTCATGTGCCCGACTTCTCCGCAGCGAAAATGCTTGCCCTGTACGAGCCCATTATTATCAAAAATTGCCCCTCCAACTGTATTACTTAAAGACAAGTAGAAAAAACTCTCTCGTTCATCTGAACAAATTCCTTCCGCATAAGCTCCCGCATTCGCATCATTCACAAAACAACAGGGATAATCAAAAAAACTGCTTATGGAATCAAAAGGTATCATTTCTACCCCAAGGATATGCGAATACGTAATTAACTGTCTATCCAAATCAATGATTCCAGGAAAAGAAATTCCTATACCCAAAATTCTTTTACGGTCAGCATTGCTTTCATCCAGAAAACATTCCAGTTCCTCTTTCACCTTATGATAATAAGTCGGCTCATGGGCATACGGAAGATAAATACGCACATGCTTTAAAATCTCACCGGTAAGATTCGTAAGCACAAAGCTAATATGGTTTTTCGTAATATCTAATCCTACAGCCTGCCTTACATTTATCACAGTTGAGAGTGCCTTCGCACGTCTTCCTCCAGTAGACTGCAGTTCTCCGGTTTCTTCAATGAAGCCCTTCTCAATCAACTCTTTTGTGATCTGCGTCACAGTAGGAAGACTCATCTTCATATCATACGAGATTTCCGGATTAGAGGCAGTTCCACGCTTACAGATATACCTGAAAACACGATTTCTGTTTGCTTTCTTTACCTCCATATTTGTTGTCTGCTTTCTTTCCATGTTATATCACCCATACTTTATTAAAGTGTTTTCTTTAGTATAACATTCTGTCTTCCAGAAAGCAACTTTACCATACTGGCTTTCGTTTTTATTTATAAATTTGTTTTTCTGTCAGCATTCCTGTCCATCTATTTACAGTTTAAATAAGTCCGGAAAAACTGTTCCATTTTGTCAAATGGAATCGCATCCTTTCCGCCTCCATCGTACAGATCGGTATGCACCGCATCCGGAATAATCAGTAATTCCTTATTATCTGCATATGGATTCTCTTTGGCCATCGCAGCATAGGCATCACGGCTGAAGTAACAGGAATGCGCCTTCTCCCCATGCATCATCAGCACCGCGCTGCGGATTTCGTTGCTGTATTTCAGAATCGGCTGATTCAGAAACGACATACAGCCGATGACATTCCATCCTCCATTGGAATTTAAGGAGCGTTTGTGATAGCCGCGGTCTGTCTTATAATAATTGTGATAATCTGCCACGAAGAACGGCGCATCTTCCGGGAGCGGATCCACCACGCCGCCGCCCAGTGCGTAGCTTCCGTTTTTGTAGTCTACGATCCGTTGTGCATTCAGCGCCTCTTTCTTTGCATATCTGGCATCTGCAGAATCCTCTGCGTCAAAATATCCGTTTGCATTGACACGGGACATATCGTACATGGTAGACGTCACCGTCGCTTTGATCCGGGTATCCAGTGCCGCCGTGTTCAGCGCCATGCCGCCCCATCCGCAGATGCCGATGATACCGATTTTCTCCGGGTCTACGTTATCCTGTACAGAGAGAAAATCAACCGCTGCCTGAAAATCTTCCGTATTGATATCCGGGGAGGCCATGTACCTCGGTTCGCCCCCGCTTTCCCCGGTAAAAGAAGGATCAAATGCAATCGTAAGAAACCCTCTCTCTGCCATAGTCTGGGCATAGAGTCCTGCTGCCTGCTCCTTCACCGCTCCGAATGGTCCGCACACCGCAATGGCCGGCAGTTTTCCTTCACTCTCTTTTGGCTCATATAGATCCGCTGCCAGGGTAATCCCATACCGGTTGTGGAATGTCACCTTCCGGTGATTCACCTTTTCACTTTTCGGAAATATTTTATCCCATTCTTCCGTTAAATTCAGCTTTTGAGTATCAGTCATGTCCATTACCATCCTTTCATTCTGTCTTTATTATATCTTCTTGTTTTCCCTGTCGCTAATGGTTATAATTTATATCGTGATATAATTTTTTAGAATATCAGGAGGCAGAGATTGGAATGGAATTAAAAACATTAAACTACTTTCTTGCTGTTGCACGGGAAGAAAATATGACACGGGCCGCCGAGCAGCTTCACGTCACTCAGCCCACTCTTTCCAAACAGCTGAAAGCCCTGGAAGAGGAACTTGGAAAGAAACTTTTTACGAGACACAGTTTCAGCATTCAGCTCACCGAAGAAGGGATTCTGCTGCGGAAACGTGCGGAAGATCTTGTCAAAATGGCAGATAAAATCACAGAAGAATTTCATACTCTGGACGATATTCTGGGCGGCGATATTTATCTGGGTCTTGCAGAATCCTATCAGATCCGCCATCTTGCCGCTGTGATCCGTACCATGAAAACAACCTATCCCGCTCTTCATTATCATATTACCAGCGGTGATACCGAGCAGGTTACAGAAAAACTGGACAAAGGAATTATTGACTTTGCCGTACTGGCCCAGGAGCCCGATCCTGCCCGGTATCATTTTCTAAAATTTCCCGAACCGGATGTGTGGGGTCTTGTCATGCCTGCCGAATGTCCGCTGGCCGGAAAATCCGCTGTTACAGTCGATGATCTGGCCGGGCTCCCTCTGTTCTGCTCGGAACAGGGATGGAACCATGATATTGCCAGATGGTGCGGCAGTCGTATGGATGAGCTGCAACTGGAAGGCTCTTTCCGCCTTTCTTACAATGGCTCCATTTTCGTCCGGGAAGGACTGGGGTATCTCCTGACCTTTGACCACCTCATTGACACCCATCCGGACAGCGGACTTGTCTTTCGCCCGCTGAATCCGAAGCTCGAAACCAGTATCTACCTGATCTGGAAAAAATATCAGGTATTTACTCCGATTGCAGAACGGATGCTGGAAATGGTAAAAGAGCGGTTTACCGTCTGATCTCACTGATAATATTTTCGCGTATCATCTTCCGTGCCGGAATCATCACCGCCACAATGGCAAGCACCACATTCAACACCATGATTCCGGCCAAAACCATGTTCGGGACCGTGGAGGTTACATGTAAAAACTGTACGACATGTGCCATGTAGTAATCCATGACTCTACGGAAAATGTAATGATAACATACGAAGATCAATGCATCTGCCAGTAATCCATACAAAATACCTGTCTGCAGGATCATTTTGTAAAAGCCACTGTCCGTAATCCCCATGGCACGCATGATTCCGTATTCCTTTCTCCTTGCTAGAATGGTGTGATTCATACTGTTCATGATGTGGAACAGGCTGATGATGAGCAGAATCACGGCAATGCTGGAGAAGAAAATCTGCTGCTGGTTCAGATAATTCCTCTGTGTCTCAATCGCGGAAGTATAATCCTGCAATACTGCTTTTGGGACATCACGAATCGTCTGCAATAATTGATTACTTACGCTTGCCGTCTCTGCTCCTTCTGCCGGTGACGCATGGATAAAACTGTAATTCGTGATTCCGAAGTTTTCTTTCATCTGTTCATTTGTCATAATGATGCTTTGCGCATTTTCCCAGACTTCCGTATTCAAGAAATCCTGTTCCTGAGCCAGCGGTCTGCTTACAATGGCCGCGATGACAAATTCTTTTTCTATATAATTTTCTTCCTTGCTCTGAAATTTCAGCAGGTCATCTGTATACGCCTCTGGCTTTGGAACCCGCAGCGTAATCGTATCTCCCGGCTTTTTCCCGTAAAAATAGTAATTCCCCTGGCCATCCATATTGGCCGTCACAATCACCTGGTTTTCACTTTTTATGGTTTCCGGTGAAATTTCTCCCTCCAGAACATAATCACGAAGCTGTTCGATCATTGCCTCATGCGTCGTTCATCTTGACCGTTGACTGGCTCGGCTGGCTTTGCTATTACCTTGCGGTAAACGTAAATGGATATGATCGCAGTAATCACTTCCGTGATCCAAAACGCATTCCAGACGCCAACCGCTCCGAGAAACCTGCTGAGTAAAAACGCAGCCGGGATGATTACCACTACATACCGGCAAAGAGAAATCAGTAAGGAGGGCGTGCCTTTCCCCAGCCCCTCCAATGCGCCGGAAGAAGTAACAGAAACCGCCGAGACGATAAATCCGGCCCCGATGATGCGCAAGGCAGTTTCCCCGGCCTGGATCGTCGCTTCCGTGTGGGTAAACAGCCCTATCAGCTGGCCGGGGATCAGCAGACATATCGCGGTTCCAAGCACCATAATGATACCGCTCATGCACAAAACAATCTGATAAATCTGGCTGACTCGTTTGTGCTCCCCTGCACCGTAGTTATAGCCGATCAGGGGGCGCATCCCCTGCACAATGCCATTCGCCGGAAGATAGATGAAGGTCTGCAATTTGTAATAGATCCCCAAAACCAGAATATACACTTCGGAATAGGCAGCTAAAATCGCATTGAGCGCCGAAATCAAAAGAGACGGAAGTGCAAGATTCAGGGTTGCGGGAATGCCGATAGAATACAGCTTGATGACCATCTTTTTGCTGGGCAAAATGTACTGCCTGCGGATATGCACGCGAATTGGCCGCAAAAGATAGACTACAAGGTAAATCGCCAGTGTCAGAGCCTGTCCGATGCCGGTTGCCAGCGCAGCGCCTTCAATTCCCATTTCCGGGAATGGGCCATAGCCAAAAATCAGAACGGGGTCTAAGACGATATTTGTGATGCACCCGCACATCAGGCTGATCATGGTTGTCTTCATGTTTCCTACTGCCTGGAACAGTTTCTCAAACGCCATGCTGACGGTAACAATGAGCGTAAAGGCGAACGCAACGATAGAATAGCGGACGCCAAGTTCAATGACCGCTTCGGATGAAGTGAACATCCGCAGGAAAACCGGCATGATGGCGATACAGCAGACTGTCATAACAACGCCATGAATCACGGCAAGCACAAGTCCCTGCGTGGCGGCCTGATCCGTTTTTTCATGATCCCCCGCGCCCAGATAGAAGGCGATCACTGCATTGATCCCAACGCCAAATCCAATTCCGGCAGCATTGATAAAATTTTGAACCGGGTAAACCAACGATAATGCCGTCATAGCCTCCTCGCTGATCTGCGCGACGAAAAAACTGTCCACAATGTTGTAGAGGGAATTGACCAGCATGGATAACACCATAGGCAGGGACATGGATAAAATCAGCGGTAATACCGGCTTTTCTTTCATGAAAGTATCGTTCATAATTCCTCCTTCGCAGAATACGTTATGATTTTTTACGGTGATACCAGGCCATCATTATGAGAGCAACAAGCAAGGTGCCAGTTTCCGCGACAGGGAATGCAAGCCAGATTCCGTTCAGATGGAACAATTTGTCCAGACACCATAAGGATGGAACAAGGAAAAGCAGTTGCCTGCATAATTGAATTGCCATGCTGGAACCTACTTTTTCTGTGGCCTGAAAATAGGTGGAAATCATAGTAGAAAGACCGCAAAACAGATAGCTTGTCGCCATAATCCGCATAGCGGATATTCCAAAGGAGCGCATGGCTTCCGACGCCGTAAATAATCCCAAAATCTGCGCCGGAAAAAGGATGACAGCCAACGTTCCCAGTATCATCATGCCGGTGACCAAAGCAGTTCCGTATCGGAAAGCGGAATGCAGCCGTTCGCTGCTCCCCGCGCCATAGTTAAACCGCATGACAGGCAAACAGCCCTGGATCAAGCCGTTTACCGTCATAACGATCAACTGCTGCACCTTAAAATACGCGCCGAAGAAAGCGATTGCCGTATCGGAATACGCCACCAGAAACAGATTGACGAACGTCACCATAAACGAACTGAGGGCGTTCATAATAAAAGATGGCAGGCCAAAGGCAAAAATACGGCCGATCATCTGCTTTTGCAAATGAAAGCCTTCGATCTTTACCTTCACCTTCTGCTTTTTCCCCAGCAGCAGAGCCAACGCCAAAATCATGGACAGCAAATAGCCCGCGACAGTAGCCACTGCAGAGCCAAGGATTCCCATAGCCGGGAAAATGCCAATGCCAAAAATCAGAATGGGGTTGAGCACAAAGTTAACAACGACTCCTGCAATCTGGAACCACATGGGAGCAACCATATTTCCGGTGGCCTGTATCATTTTCTGGATTGCGATATGCACCATATTTGGTATTTGCATAAACGAACATACGCTCATATAGGCGATACTCAACTGATAGATTTCTTCATTACTGGTAAATGCCCAAAAGTAGGGCCTCATAATCAATAACGCAAAGAGATTAAGTAACGCACCGATTCCAAATGCCAGCAGCAAACCGTGCGTGACAACCGTATCCGCATTGTCCTGTTCCTTCTTTCCCAGATATCCGGCAATCAGCACATTCACACCAACGCCAATCCAGATAGAAGCCGCATTCATCAGAGTGGTAATGGGAAATGACAGAGAAACAGCCGTCAGTGCATTCTCACTCAACTGCGCCACAAATGCGCTGTCTATCAGGTTATAGGAATATTGCAGGAACATGGAGATCAGCGGCGGTATCGACATTTGCCAGATGAGCTTTCCAACAGGGGCGACCGCCATTTTATTATTGGTCTGCATACTTTCCCTCCTCTCCACAAAGTGTCCGGCGCAAAAACATTGCGCCGGACAGCAGGACATTCAATCCGAACAATATAGTTTTGTTTGCGTGCTGCGGGCTGACCGGCTTCCTTAGCTGGATAACCCAATGCAATCGCTCCGACGCCACGCAAGGTTTCCGGCAGCTTCCACTCCCGCAGGAGAGCCTTACCGCTTTCACTGTCGAAAATCTCACGTTCCCGATGTACCCATACGGTTCCCAGCCCAAGAGCATGGGCGGCGAGCATCATATTTTCAAGGACGCAGCTTCCATCCTCTACAAAGGTGTTTGCGGAGCCATCTGCCAGAACCAAAATCACGACAGGCGCGCCATAATAAGGGTCTGTATTGTTCCCCATCACTTCTGCGTTTAACCTGGCGATTTCCTGCCGGTATTTGGGGTCTGTGATTGCAATGATGGTAGGGGATTGACGTCCTCCGCCGGTAGGTGCATAAGTCCCGGCTTCCAGTACAGCGTCCAACGCCTCGGAAGGGACAGGTTGCGGTTTGTAAGCCCGTACACTACGGCGCGTCTTGATCAGAGATAAGAAGTTGTTTTCCATAAAAAATCATCCTCCATTCTGTCAACATTTCCGAGATGCAGGCAATAAAAAAGTGTCTTCGACACTTCAGCCCCCTAGCCCCCATTCATGGGGGAATTGGGGGTTTCTTTTTATGTGTTTTTCCTGCATAATAGACTTATGAATATATTACAAACCATTTTTAAAGACCAT
>NZ_BSBO01000031.1:0-49539 GCF_027924685.1 Sellimonas catena | reverse complement strand
CTTGCGGGTTCTCAGGGCAGCGCCCTGAGCCCTCGGAGAGCTTTTTGATGTCAAGATCTGCAATTTTCAAGGTTCTTTTGAGCCTATTTTTTTCGGCTCGTTTTTTCATAGATCACTTGACACTACCCTCTGACTTTACTCTGCCTTTTTGTTCCATTCCCGGATGATCTGCGGAATATCACAAAGTGTATCTGCCTTCCGATCGATCAGCGAAAGAAGCTCCTCATCCGGCTGGGTGAGATCCGGCACCATAATGACACGGCATCCGGCACCGGCGGCCGCACGAACGCCGTTTGGCGAATCCTCCACCGCCGCACATTCTTCCGGTTTTCTTCCGATCTTCCTGCATGCATATTCATACACATCCGGAAACGGCTTGCCACGCTCTACCATAGTAGCACAGACGATGTCGTCAAACAGATCCAGAATTCCAATCTCACTTAAATAGCTTCTCGTCCGCTCTTCATCCGTTGCCGTCACAACGGCAGTCTGATATCCGGCTTCCCGAAGACTGCAGAGCACTTCGTCCACGCCGTCCTTCTTCTCGATTCCGTTGGCTTTCAGATGCTCGCTCATCAGCTCTTTTCTCCGCTCCCGGATAGCCCAATAATCGTACTGCTCACCATACGTCTTTGCGAACCATGGGGCAGCGTACCTGCTGGCAAAACTGCGGAACTGATAAGAATCCTCTTCTGTCAGCAAAAGCCCGGCTTCTTCTGCCGCCTGTCTCCAGAACCGGGTCAGGTATTTTTCCGTATCAATCAGAACACCGTCCATATCAAAGAGTACTGCTTTTATTCTCATCTTCTCTTACCATATTCCTTCCATCTTTTCTACAAGCAGGGATTTCACCGCACCCTTTTCCTGTACGTGGAACTCAAAGTTCCCCATCTCGGACTGCTGATAAAACTTCTTCGCTCCTGCCGCTTGCCCTTCATTTAAAAATACCTCACAGACATTCCGGTCCACAAAAACTTCCACCACTGTCACCTGATCAATGTCCGCAGGATAGAGAATATTTTTCGCTCCTTCCCCGACAGTCCGGAAACGGCACTGTCCGTCTTTCTGCTCCAGATAGAGCTTGCGGTCCTTCCATTTATAAAGCGTCATGCGGAAATCCGCCGAATGTTCCAGTTCCAGTCTGACATAGTAGGTGTTCCCTTCGATTCCGGAAAGTTCCACATTCTCGTCACATCCTTCATAGACCGGGTAACGGATCAGCTGATAAATTCCCTGAACCGGATTCTGGTACAGCCTTCCATCCTTGACATGGAGCACCCTCGGAATACTCATGCTTCCGCAGGCTCCATTTACTGATTTGACATGTTCCTTTGCAACATCGCTGATCCAGCCGATGGCAACTCTCCCGATCTCGGTTTCAAGTGTCTGCACGGCATAAAAATCCGCGCCGAAATCATATAGTCCCTTCGTCTCCGCATGGAACTGATCCTGATACCATTCTCCGATATGGTAATATGTCCCGTTTTTCCTTCCGTGCTCGTCCACGTGGCCGCAGTATCCGGCTGTCAGCACCCACTGATTGTCCAGTTTGTAAAGATCCGGGCATTCCAGAGGAAAACATCCTTCCTCCTGCTTTTCCTCGAAGATCTCCTGACAGTACGTCCACTGCACAAGATTGTAGGACTTATAAAGCGCAACCGCCGGGTGTTCCTTTGTCCGTGTGCCGATGATCATCTTGTATTCGCCATCTTCAAAAAATACTTTCGGATCCCGGAAATCCTGGATTTCCTCATCTTCCGGTCCATCGATAATCCGGCTCTCCCGTTCCCACGAAATTCCGTCCCAGCTTTCCGTCATGACCTGGTATTCCCTCATATTCTGCGGTTCTTTCCGCTTTCCGATATGTCTTGTAAAGAACAGCCTCATTTTCTGCTCATCATCAATCAGCGCAGTCCCCGAAAACGCTCCTCCCACAAGTTCCGGATGATTCAGAATCTCCTGCTGCGGCTCCATGCACACCGGGAGGTGTACCCAGTGAATCAGATCCTGGCTGACTGCATGTCCCCAGTACATATTGTCCCACTCTTCCGAGAATGGATGAAACTGGTAAAACAGATGATAGTATCCGTGATAAAAGCAAAAGCCGTTCGGATCATTCATCCATCCCTTCAGTGGTGAGAGATGAAACTGATTTCGCACCGGCGTATCGTACCATCCTGCCCACTGGCTTTTACCGTAAAATCTGCCGTCCTGGATCAGGCAGATTCCCCGCTCCATGATATTTTCACATCCGCTTAAATACGCGTAGGAAATCTCGCAGTCCTCGGGCGTCACCTCATAGGTTGTTCCCTGGTTGACAGCGATCCGCATCCACTTTCTGTACTGGTCAATCCGGAACATCTTGCGCACGCTTCCGGAAATCATATGAAGTCTGCCTGTCTTCCCAGGTTCTGTCTTAATAAACAATTCCAGCTGTCTGTATTTTTGTGTATTAAATCTCATGTTTTTCCTCCTGTTCTCAGGCGTATTTGTCGTCAGTTATCTACTTCTACTGTACAGTTTATCACAAAGCGCCGCATTAAAAAAGCGGTATCCCTTCCGAACGCTCGACAAAATCCGGCCGGAAACGATACCGCCTTCCCTTTGATGTCTACAGAATGATGCTTACAAGAATTCCCGCAGTCAAAAGAATCAGAAGAATCCCTACACTGACCTGAAGCCATCTAGGATTTTTGACCTCCTGATCTGAAATTTCATCTTCCGGCTCCACATCTATCTCAGATTCCGCAAGAATCGATTCGATAATTACTCCTGCCTGCTCCGCATCCCGTCCATCTACATAGATCTTCTCTCCGAAGATCGAATTCCCCGTATACACATCCATAACTCCTCCGGCCCCTCTGGCCTCGCGGAATCCCTGAATACCGTTTCTCTGAAGTGCCTCCAAAAGCATCTCGGCCTCGATTCTGTCGCCTGCCGTATAAATGCAGACCGGACTCATAGCCTCCACTTTTTCCCTTCTTACTGCTCTCATACGAACACCTCTTTTCCTTTACACCAGCGGATTTTCTGATCAAAGATTTCTATCTTTATTATACTTCTGTTTTTTCTCATTTTCAATTCGGATTTCCCTTGACAAGACCTGTTTTAAGATCTATTATGATATCAAAATAATATCACTTTAACTCATGTTTGAATGAAGGAGGAAGAGTTATGGAGGCAAAAGAATCCCTGATCCAGGAGGAACGGATTATTCACGCACTGAACGGTTTTCTCATGTTGTTTGTCAGTACCGTAGTACTGATAGCAGGTACCGCGCTTTTTATCGCAGGACCCGTTTTTTACAGCATGGACCGGGTATCCGGCGGACTTTGCGGTGTTCTCGTGACGCTTGGCATCATCCTTTTCGTTGTTGCCATCATTTTGTACTGCGGACTGAAGATTCTCAATCCGAACGAAGCCCTTGTATTTGCACTCTTTGGTAAATACTACGGCACGATCAAAAAATCCGGCTACTACTGGGTAAACCCTTTCTGCTCGGCAATCAACCCGACAGGAAACAAAGCCGGTTTTACCGTTTCAGCCGGCGGACGTACTTCCGTAACGCCTGCCGCGAAAAAGATTTCTCTTAAGACAATGACTCTCGACAATGCAAAGCAGAAAGTCAATGACGAACTGGGAAATCCGGTGGAGATCGGCGTCATTGTCATCTGGAAGGTTGTAAATCCGACGCAGGCTGTCATCAACGTGGAGAATTATAAAAACTACCTCTCCATCCAGTGCGATGCCATCATCCGGAATACGGCCCGCATGTATCCTTACGACACAAGCGAAAAGGGTGACGAAAAGTCTCTGCGCGGCAGCAGCCAGGAGATTGCGGATATCATGCAGCTGGAGCTTCAGGAAAAGGTAAAAGATGCCGGTATCCAGATCATTGACGTGCGTATTACCCATCTGGCTTACGCACCGGAGATCGCGTCCGCCATGCTTCAGAGGCAGCAGGCCGCAGCCATCATTGACGCACGCCAGAAGATCGTGGAAGGTGCAGTCGGCATGGTGCAGATGGCTCTGGATAAGCTGAATGAAAATGATATTGTAGAGCTTGACGAAGAACGCAAAGCCGCCATGGTCAGCAATCTTCTTGTCGTACTGTGCGGCAACAAGGACGCGCAGCCGATCGTAAACAGCGGTACCATCTATTAAAATCAGGAAAAGGTGGGACACATTTTGGAGAAAAATACGACTGAAAAGGGAAAAGCCAAAAAACAGGTCCCTTTAAGGCTCTCCCAGAGCCTTTATAACGAAATCGCCCAATGGGCAGAAGATGATTTCCGTTCCATGAACGGGCAGATCGAATATCTTTTGACCGAGTGTGTGAAATACCGGAAAAAGAAACTGAATAAAGAGTAAAAAACAGGAAGAGTTTCCAGTCCGGAACTCTTCCTGTTTTTTTATTCTTTATGCTTTTTTCTAAACAAGATGTAACAGGTGTGTTGCCACCTGAAAGTATACCATGATAGAGCAGACGTCCACGATCGTTGTGATCAGCGGCGCCGCCATGATGGCCGGATCCAGGCGCAGCTTCTTTGCGACAAGCGGAAGCACACATCCGATCAGCTTCGCGATCAGAATTGTCGCAACAAGTGATATCGATACAAGAAGTGCCAGCATCGGATCATGGTAACGGATCACCATATAAATTCCGTTGACTACCGCAAGAGCCGCTCCCACAAGAATGGCCACCCGGAACTCTTTGAAAATCACCTTGAAAATATCTTTAAAATGAATCTCGTCAAGGGCAATACCGCGGATAATCAGCGTCGAGCTCTGGGAGCCGCAGTTTCCGCCGGTGTCCGTCAGCATCGGAATGAAGGAAACGAGAAGCGGAACGGCAGTAAATGCTTCCTGATAGTGCGCGATGATCGTCTGTGTCAGCGTCGCGGAAAGCATCAGCACCAGAAGCCATCCGATCCGGTTTCTTGCGTGTTTGATCACGCCTGTTTCAAAATACGGCTGTTCACTCGGGCTCAAGGCGTTCATGATTTCCATATCTTCTGTCGTCTCATCAACGAGGACATCCATCGCGTCATCGACTGTCACGATTCCGACCATATATCCCTGCTGGTCCAGAACCGGGAGCGCCAGAAGATCATACTTGGAAAGCAGATGCACTGCCTCCTCCTGGTCGGTATGAGTTGTGACGGAAATAATCTCTGTCTCCATCAGCTCTTCCATCGTCATGTCATCGTCCATTGTCATCAGATCCTTGGCAGAGACGATCCCGACAAGCCTTCTATTTTCCAGCACATAACAGGTATAGATCGTTTCTTTGTGAATCCCGGTCTGTTTGATGTGGTCCATGGCCTCTTTGACTGTCGTTTTCCGGCGCAGATCCAC
Source organism: Sellimonas catena (assembly GCF_027924685.1). Lineage (NCBI taxonomy): Bacteria > Bacillati > Bacillota > Clostridia > Lachnospirales > Lachnospiraceae > Sellimonas > Sellimonas catena. The sequence continues at coordinate 44,181 of NZ_BSBO01000031.1, read as the reverse complement.
ATACTCCGTCGTCATAATGCTGCCCGCACTGTCCTCCGGATAATTCAGAATCGTATTGATCTGCGCACGTCTTTCTTTATCGACCTGCTCCAGGATCCGCGTCACCAGATTGGCCGGCAGCTCCTCCAGCAGATCGACCGTGTCATCCATGTAGAGCTCATCAATCAAATCTTTCAGCTCTTTTTCCGTAAACATTTCCACCAGATAAGTCTGCATGGAGCTGCTCATCTCCGCAAATACTTCCGCCGCTTTTGCTTTTTCAATCAGGCGGAACGCCAGAATCATTTCCTTATCTTCCAGCTCGGCAAGAAGAGCTGCAATGTCTACGGTATTCATGACCTCCAGAATACTTCTGACTGCCTTGAACTCTTTTTTCTTCAAGAGGTCTGTTAAAATCTGTCTGTTCATAGCAATCCCTACTTTCTTTTATGAATTTTTCCATGTAACAATACGAGTCATAACTGCCTCCAGCATCCATTGCACCTCACCTGCCTTTCTTTTATCGGACGTTACTGTTCATTCCGTGGAACATTTTGTTTTACAGGGAAGAAATTTCCTGTGAAACAAAAAAATCTCCGGCAAAAACCGGAGATACCTGATCCTGTCCTTTCTTACGTACAAGCTTTAGTATCACAGGGCATAAAAACTGCGTTAGGTTATGCCTTATCGCCGACATAACCTGTTGACCAGCGCATTGTGTCTCCACAATTTAGCGGCAGCAATCTTAGGTGTCCCAGATCCCTGTGGTAACCTCACCTACCGATTTCCTATACCATCATACTTCGATTATCATCCGGTGTCAAGTTTTTGTTTCTTTCTTTTCGGATCTGATTTATACTGGAAAGTATCAAAGGAGGGTGATGCATGTGCGTATATTAATTGCAGAAGACGAAAAGGATCTGAATCAGATTCTTACTTCACGTCTGAAGGCCGAACACTACAGCGTGGATTCCTGTAAAAACGGCCGGGAAGTGCTGGAATATATGGCCGGCGCCGAATATGATGCCCTGGTCCTGGATATTATGATGCCGGTACTCGACGGCTTAAGTGTCTTAAAGAAAATCCGTCAGCGAGGCTGTACCGTTCCGGTTCTTCTTCTGACTGCAAAAGACAGCATCGAAGACCGCGTGGCAGGTCTTGACGCCGGAGCGAACGATTATCTTGTCAAACCATTTGCCTTTGAGGAGCTGCTTGCACGAATCCGGGTACTGCTACGCAAACCTGCCGAGACTCCATCCAGCTGTCTTCAGACTGCAGATCTGAAGATCCTTCTGGATACCCATCAGGTATTCCGCGGGGATACGGAAATCCGTCTCTCCGGGAAAGAGTTCTCCCTGCTCCGCTACATGATGCAGAATGAAGGAATCGTGCTGTCCCGCGACAAGCTGGAACAGCATATCTGGAATTATGACTATACCGGCGGTTCCAATGTTATCGATGTCTATATCCGCTATCTCCGCCGCAAAATCGATGACGGGTACGAGCCGAAACTGATTCATACAGTACGGGGCGCCGGATACGTCCTGAAGGTGGTATCATGAAACGATTATCTTTAAAATTAAAAGTAACATTACTGTATTCCTTTTTCATGACACTTCTGACCTGCGCGGCTCTTGCGATTTTGTTCTCCCTGAGCAATCAGGAGATTCTTGCTTCTACGCAGAATACACTGAAAAAGCAGGTGCAGGAAAGCATGGAGGATGTCGAATGGGAAGACGGTTCTTTTGATCTGGATTCGGATTTCTATGATCTGGACGGCGGTGTGTATTTGTCCCTTTATACGGAGACCGGAGAGCTTCTGTATGGACGGATTCCCTACGGATTTGATCTGAAGCCGGATTTTTCCGACGGACAGCTCCAGACACTTTCCGATTCCGGCCGTCAGTGGTACGTGTTTGACCTTGCCCACCGGATTTCCGGCTATGGACTCGTCTATATCCGCGGAATTTCCTCTGTCACAGAGGCGGAATCCAGTTTCCGGATCACGCTCCGTTTCGCCATGATTGTGCTTCCGCTTCTGGTTGTGTTGACTGCAGTGATCGGATATCTCTTTACGCGAAGGACGCTCCGCCCTGTCCGCAGGATCACGGATACGGTACAGGAAATTCAGACAAACCAGGATCTTTCCCGACGCGTCGAGCTTGGAAATGGAACCGATGAAATTTATCAGCTTGCCGATACATTTGACCAGCTGCTTGACCGGATTGAACGTGCCTTCCGGAGGGAACAGCAGTTTACTTCTGATGTTTCCCATGAGCTTCGTACTCCGATTACCGTGATTCTGGCCCAGTGTGACGCGGCACTTGCCGACGAAACCCTGAACGGTGAACACCGTCAGCAGATTGAGCTGATCGAAAAAAAGGCGCGGAATATGGCTCAGATTATTTCCCAGCTTCTGCTGCTCTCAAGGGCAGATCAGGGAAGACAGAAGCTTCAGCTGGAAACGCTCAATCTCAGCGAGCTCACTGAGATGGTCTGCGAAGAGCAGGCGATTCTGGCCGGAGAAAAACAGATCATCATCAACACACAGATTGAGCCGGAACTATATGCCTCCGTCGATGAGACCTTTTATATCCGGATGCTTGTCAACCTGATTTCCAATGCCATCTGTTATGGCAACGAAGGCGGACACATTCTTGTCTCCTGTTTCCGGCAGAACGGATTTATCACCGGATCCGTGGAAGACGACGGCATCGGCATTTCCGCAGAAGATCTGCCGCACATCTGGGACCGGTTTTACCGGGCAGATACCTCCCGAAGCGCGTCAGGACATTCGGGACTTGGGCTTTCCATGGTGAAATGGATTATCGAGGCTCATGGCGGTACAATCACAGCGGAAAGCATCCCGGGAAAGGGAACCATATTTACCTTTTTGCTGCCGGAAGAAAAAAAATAAATTTCTGTTTTCCTTTAATGTTCCTTTAATCTTTGGGTACTATACTTACATCAACAACAAAAAAACACCCCGAAAAACCAAAGGGACATCATAGAAAGGAGATTTATTATGAAAAAAAGAATGATTGTTACAGCAGCAGTTACCCTTACACTTCTCGGCCTGGCTGCCGGATGCGGAGGCGGAAATGATATCGGAGAGGACAGGGCAAAGGAGATCGCTTTAGAAGACGCAGGCGTAGCCGAATCCGATATTTCCAGATTCCAGTCTTCCAAAGAACGGGACGATGGAAGAACTACCTATGAGATTCAGTTCAACTCCGGCGATACAGAATATGACTATGAGATCAACGCCGAAAACGGTGACATCCTGAGTTACGATACGGAAACTGCAGGAAACGGACGCAGTCAGATTCAAAGCGGCACAGACACTGCCGGCAATACAGACACGGCTCAGTCACAGGATGACACCCAGAACAGCACCCAGGATAACACCCAGAATAATACTCAGAACAATACTCAGAGCAATACCGGAACTACCCAGACTCCGAATGTTCAGATCAGTGAAGCGGACGCAAAAGCCGCAGCTTTGGAACGGGTTCCGGGCGCAACCGAGCAGGATCTGCGCATGGAGCTGGAACATGATGATGGAAAATATATCTACGAAGGAGATATTATCTACCAGCAGACCGAGTATGAATTCGAAATTGATGCAAATACAGGAAACTTCCTGAAATGGAGCGAAGAGAGAGCATAACAGCTCCCTGTAAGAAAAACTGAAACATGATGAAAGGCGGCTGCCGTAACCGGTCTGATTCCTGACCGGATCACGGCAACCGCCTTTTTCTTTTGTCTTTCATTGTCCTTCCCGCCATCTGTTAGAAAAGATCTCTTGTGTAGATCTGCTCCATGCATGTCTCGAAAGACTCTCTTAAAAATGCACTCCATTTTCTAAGCATTTCCGGCACCTCCTTTTAATTTTGATTGCATTGTAGCTTAATTTTCGCTATAATTCTTGTCAAATATATGGAGAAACCGGCCAGATTTTGCAGGAGGGATATGTATATGCACTTTTTTTATGAACTGAAAGAATCCAGTATGGAAATTGAGAAAAAGACTTCTGTCCATGTTCCTCCCCACCTTCACCGGTCACTGGAATGCATTTTTGTTACCAGTGGTACGCTGGAACTTGGCATCGGTACAGAGCTTTTCCATATGAATACCGGCGATTTCGGAATTGTATTTCCTGAGCAGATCCACCACTATCAGGTCTTTGACAGCGCGTTCTGTCAGGCAGTTTATCTGCTTGCCGCCCCTTCGCTTTCGGGTCCATTCTCAGATCATCTTCAAAACTTTGTTCCTGAATATCCTGTCCTGTCTGCGGCAAACGTCCATCCGGACATTACGTATGCCCTGCAGTCTCTTCTGAATCTTGGAACCCCTGCCTGGACTTCAGTGCTTTGTCAGTCCTACACCCAGATCATCCTTTCCCGGACACTTCCGCTTTTCTCTCTACAGCCCAAAAAGGATTTGACAGGGCAGGACATTGTATTTGATGCCGTCTCCTACATGGCAGGACATTTTACAGAAGAGCTCTCTTTGTCCCGGATGGCCAAAGATCTTGGTTACAGCCAGTTTGCGCTTTCCCGTGTCTTTTCCTCCGTTTTTCATACAAACTTTAACCAGTATTTAAATGACCTTCGTCTGAACTGTGCGCTTGGGCTGTTGAAGAACACCTCGCTTCCGGTTACTGAACTTGCCATGAATGCCGGTTTCACCAGTCTGCGCACATTCAACCGTGCCTTTAAGGAGCGCTTTCACATGTCGCCAAGAGAATACCGGAAGCAGCAGGCAGCTCCCGGTTCCTGATTTTCTTCTTTTTCAGGAGACAATTGCTTCATGCTTCCATTTTCCGCTTTTAAAGCGGAGCAGAAAACAGACAGAGCGGGCAACCCAGTCGATAATCATGGCAACCCAGACGCCAAATACACCCATTCCAAAATACTGTCCCAGAATATAGCTGAAAATAATCCGGAAAATCCACATGGAAACCACAGAAATAACCATACACATCCTTGCATCTCCTGCTGCCCGGAATACAGCCGGTGTTGTAAATGCCAGCGGCCAGATCAGTACACTGCATATTGCATAGAATCCGACAATCTGTGTCGTTGTGGATGCCGTAAGCTTCGACAAATGATACGCTTTTAAAATCCACGGCAGTACAAACAGAATAATCGTATTGGTTACAATCATGCTCAAATATGTAATGATCATAAGTTTCTTTGTGTAGTATTTAACCTGCTCATAATCTCCGGCACCCACACATCTGGCAATAACCGTCGTCACTCCCAGTGCGATGGCCATTCCCGGAAGAACCTGAAAAGAAGCAATAGTATTGGAAACCGCATTGGCCGCAATTGCATATGTACCAAATGTAGAAACAAGGCTCAATACAATGATCTTTCCAAGCTGAAACATACTGTTTTCCAGTCCATTCGGAATTCCGACCTTCAAAATGTTCCTGATCATCTGCCAGTCCGGACGGTAATGTAGATTTCTCTCCATGGATATTGTCTGACCCGGACGAAGCAGCAGAGAAATGATCAGTATCGCCGCCACCATTCTGGATATGAGCGTTGGAACAGCCACCCCTTCAGTTCCCCTGTGCAGTCCATAAATCAAACATGCGTTACCTGTCACATTGATAATATTCATAATAACAGACACCCGCATGGAAACTTCCGAATTCCCCATTGTACGGAAAATAGCCGCACCGCCGTTATATAATGCAATGAACGGAACAGATGCCGCCACAATCATCAGATAAATGTCTGCATGCCGCATGACATCCTCTTCGATCTTTCCAAACACTCCATGAAGAATCCAGCTTTTGCACAGATAAATCAGTACGGTAATCACAACTGCACAGATCGTAATAAACCAGATAAGCTGTGTAGCAGCCTGTCTGGCTTTTTCTTTATCTTTTCGTCCAAGATACTGCCCTGCAACCACGGCACCTCCGGTTGCAAGAGCAGAAAACACGTTGATCAGAAGCACCATGATATTATCCACCAGCGACACCCCGGAAACCGCCGCTTCTCCTACATTCGCTACCATAATGCTGTCCGCCATCCCGACCAGTACGGATAAAAGCTGCTCAATTACCAGCGGAATCAGCAAAGCCGTCAGATCCCGGCTGCTGAATAAATATCCGGATCTGTCCACCTTCTCTTTTCCTCTCATTTGTATATCCCCCTTTTCACGTAATGTCTATTATAAAACTTCTGTCCGGAGGATACAATCCTTTCTGCCCGGTTTCTCTATTTCTCGAGCAAACGCACTTTCACATGGTAGGTAAGGGTCTTCCCCGGTTCCAGAAATTTCAGGCGGCCGTCCCTCCTCATGACATCTCTGCCGTCCGGATAACAGTTGCCACATTCCAGGCCAAGCACATAATCCCGGACGCCCATCATTTTCCACTCGGTAAAGCAGTCCAGTTTCTTCGGATCAAACCGGATTTCCAGGCCGATTCCAAGTTTCGGCTGGCAGATGGACGCACGACCCTCTTTTTTACATTCATGGTAATAACAGCGTTCCTCATAGCCTGCCTGCGGTTTCTCCATATGCATCCAGTTTTCCAGGTCTTCTGCCGCATGGGCATTGCGCGGGCGCACCTGTTCCGAGGATACTTCCACAATACTGTCTTCATCCAGGAGTGGATAGCCCATATTCATATGGTACAAAAGCTCAATCGGCTCCGTCCGGTCTCCTTCATTGACAATCCTGTCACAGATCGTAAACGAAGCTTCCGTAAGGCTGACCCGGATCTCTCTTATCAGCTTCAGTTTCCTGCCAAAAATCACCTCGTCCCGCATCTGCGCATGAACAACGATCTCGCCGTCTTCCTCCTCCCACCGGTAATATTCCGCAGGGACATTGGCGATCGAACCGTGCATCGGCACCTGTTCCCCGCCGTCTTCACACGGCACACCCACGGATTCCAGACCGCATGTGGTCAAAAATCCTGCTGTAAAGGATTTGAGAAAATGATCCTCTCTCCTGTCATAATATGCCGGTCCCACATACCCGCACGGGGAAAAGTACCCCATATTGATTCCGCGGAACCGAAGTCTGGAAATATCCGCCGCACGGTCCAGCGACACCGTCAGATGCACCCCTGTCCCGCTGCTGATTTCCAGCAGACGCATTCCATCTCCTTTCCCGCCTACAAGGCGGTGTTCTTCCACACTCCAGATCTGCGAATCATGTCCAATATACGGATTCATACACATTCCTCCTCTTTCTTTATCTGTCAATCTGCTTTCATCCAGACCTGCATTTCTCCTTCACCCCGGTTGTTCCACAGATAATACGGGACAGCCCGGACTTTGACTTTTTCCTTCACCGGACGATACGGCATGTAAAGGTCCTGCCCCTCCGGCAGTTTGATCCGGACAGCATCTGCCTCCAGCTCCACATATCCATTCCACTCCGGACGGGCCGTCTCCCGGATTCCCGCTTCCGTATTCAGCACCAGTTCATCCAGACGCGGCCCGTTGTCCGCTTCTTCCAGGCAGTACACCAGTGGTCCTCTTGTCATGGCCGCCCTGCCAAGATCATAATGGATCTTCGGATTTGCCCCGACAAACTGTGCTTTCATCTCAAAATCTGCCTGAATCGTGGTCTCCTGTTTCCAGTTCCTGCAAAACACAGCATATCCCTTTTCAACCTGATCCGGCACCACCGCTTCTCCATTGATCGTAAAGCGCCAGTTTTCTGCCCAGCCGGGAATCCGAAGCGCAAATTCAATATCTCTTTCTCCATCACCCTGAATCGTAAAGCTGATCTTGCCATCGTTCGGATACTCTGTTTTCTGGATGACCGAAAGCGTCTGTCCCCCTGTATTCAGATGCGCAGTCCCTGCAATATACAGCTGGACATTGACCCGGCTTTCCCCGACCGTATAAATATATTTCCAAAGACTTCCGATCAGCCTTGCGAGATTCGGCGGACAGCAGGCACATGAGAACCATTTCCTGCGGAGAGTCCCGACATGATGCCGCTCCGGATTTGCCTTGCTTACCTCCGGAACCGCTTCCAGCGGATTCACATAGAAAAACCGGTTCCCTTCATAGTTCATTCCGCCAAGCACAGTATTATACAGAGCCTGCTCCATTACATCCCCGTATACCGAATCCGTTTCGCACTGCAGCATTCTATGAGCAAAAAAAATCAGTCCGATGGACGCGCAGGTCTCGGAATAATTCGTATCATTCGGCAGATCGTAGTCTTGCGTAAACGCTTCTCCGGACGAAGTCGCACCGATTCCGCCGGTCAGATACATCTGCTTTGTAGTCACATCATCCCACAGCCTTCTGCAGACCCGGTAAAGTTCCTGGTCCTTCGTCTTTGCCGCAAGATCAGCCATCGCCGTGTACATATACATGGCTCGCACCGCATGGCCAACCGCCGTCTCCTGCTGCCGGACCGGTGCATGAAACTGATTGTAATAGCTATAAGGATAGTGATTGTACCTCTCATTGGGTTCCGGAATTTTTGCCCCGTTCCAGAAAGTGGTCCTTCCGCGCTTTTCAAACTCCTCCTCAAAAAAGCGGTTCGTCCCTCTGGTCTCCAGAAAATATGAAGCAAGCCGCAGATACTGCTCTTCTCCCGAAACCTCGTACAGCTTCAGCAATGCAAGTTCAATCTCCTGATGCCCCGGGTAACCGTGCATCTTTCCCTCTTCCTGTCCAAAGATTTGCGTCAGATAGTCCGCAAGACGACAGGCCGCCCGGTAGATCTTTTCTTTTCCCGTTGCCTGATAATAAGCAATCGCTCCCTCGATCATATGCCCCGCACAATAAAGCTCATGGCACTCCAGCAGATCACTCCACTTTTTGTCCGGCTCCCGAATCGTAAAATAGGTATCCAGATACCCGTCCGGCTCCTGCGCTTTTACAATCAGATCAATCAGAGAATCCGCCTGCTCCTCCAGATGAGGATCACGCTCCAGCATTAAAATATTTCCGACAGCCTCCAGCCACTTATACACATCACTGTCCTGAAACACCTGCCCGTAAAACGCCCCCTCCATCTCACCTGCCGCAATCCGGAAATTGTCGATCGCATGACTGGGCTCGGCATCCTCTCTCCGATCATTCAAAATATCCCACTGATACGGAATTACACCATTCCGTATCACCCCGATATACCGGTTCCAGAATCCACTCTCAATCCTGCAGGCCCCCTGCCCCGGAATCTCATTTCTCTCCACTGTCCATCACTCCTCACCTTCCTTGATACATATCCTATATTACAGGTTGCTCCTATAAACATACTATATCTTCCACACACCACTTCCGTCAACATAAAAACTTGGGGACGTGTACCGATGCACAGGAACCCGTCCCCAATGGTGTTATTTCCTACCATCTCAGTAGGTTATTCTTGATAGCGAATCCGTTCGACGATGGATTCTTTTTTGATATTTCGGCTCAGGATGAAGGAGAGTGAGATCTGTAGTGCCGTTAGGATGATAATCATGGCAGCGATCTCGATGACCGGGATGTGGTACACATCCAGACCGAAGTATCCATGTTCTCTTCCGTAGCAGAAAAGTGCGTATCCTGCCGGCATGCCGACGAGGAGGGATACGAGGATACTTCCGGCGGTGAAGAGGACTCCTTCGTTTCTGAGCATGCTGTTCATCTGGCTGTTTGTCATGCCGAGTGCCTGCATGACGCCGAGTTCTCGTTTTCGTGTGATGATGCTGATGATTATGGTATTTGCCATGTTCATGAATGCGATCAGTCCGACGAGGAGGAGGAAGCCGTAGGCAAGTGTCTCGAACATGCCGAGGCTGCTTTCGGATGTCTCCAATGCGCCCTGATAGGTGCTGAATTCGTAATGCTGTTTATCCGTAAGCAGGTCTTCCAGCTGGTTTTGTACGTCTGCGCAGTCCTGTGGGCGGCAGTCTACCCAGATGGTACCGATGCTTTTTCCGGAAAGTCCCAGCTGATCATAGGCTTCATCTGTGATAATCCAGTCGTAATTGCTGCTTCCGAAGGCTCCTGTCATTGTTCCCTGGAACCTGGCTTCGCCGCCTGCGTCTCCCATAGTCATGGTGACGGTATCGCCGAGATCATAACCGCTCTCTTCGATGAAATAAGACCAGCCGTAAAGGATGTCTCCGTTTTTCGCTGCGGTTTCGTAGTCAACTTCTCCTTTTAATGACCCCTGGTATTCTTCGTCATCGAACTGTTCTTTGTTCAGAACGCCGATGGACTGAAGATTGCCGTTCTGATCATAAGCGTACATCATGTAGCGAATCTTGACATCTGTAACGGCATCGATTTTCCTGATCTGCTCCACCAGTTCCTCATCCAGAGGGTTGGCTTTTAAGATGGAGTCCAGATTGTTTTCCGGATAGGCCGTATCAGCCTTGCTGTAGGTAAGGTCGATCTGGAACTGTCCGTACGGTACCTGTTTTCTTGCGTCATATCTGGTGCTGACATTTCCGGTAAAGTTGGCTGCCACTACAAAGAGGACACAGGAAAGTCCCATGGAAATAATTGTGGTGATGGTCCGCTTCCGGTTCATGGACATATTAGCCTGGGTCAACTGGCGCACGCCCATCTGTTTTCTGCCCCTGCGAAGTCCTTTGTTTTTCTTCTGACTGCCCTGGAAACGGATTGCCTCCACCGGCGAAATCCTGGAAATCACTTTCATCGGACGTTTCAATGCCGCCCATACCGCAATGGCTGATGCTGCCGCACAGAGGAGAAGTAATGGAATCGATACCATATTAACCTGTACCACATCCTGGTTTCCTAAGGTTGTGCTCTGAGAGAGCCAGCTGTTCATAAAGCCAATGGAAACGGTGGTTCCGACAATCAGTCCTGCCGGAATACTGATTATGGTAAGCAGCATTCCTTCCCGGAATACCAGTTTTTTCATCTGTTTTTTCGTTGCGCCAAGCGCCTTGATTTTTCCGTATTCCTGAATCTTCTGAATCAGTCCTACCTGAAAAATGTTGTAAATGACCATGACTGCAAAGAATACTACAATCAGTGCCACAACGATGCAGCCGACAATCATTTCCATACCCGGATCCAGAACCCACATAGAATAATACATATTGTCAAAGGCATATTCCGGATTGATCCCACATTCCTCCGCCAGGTCTTTGATGGTCATCTCCAGAGTGGAGGAATTTACATCCACGGAATCGGACAGGCTGAAATAAATCGTATATGCCCGTTCTTCCGGTGCATAGAGGGATTCATAGCAGGCTTTGGAGACGTAGGCCGTATAAGACCGATTTTCCTGCTCTTTCACCGTCTGGCTCATGATGCCGCTTACAAGAAACTCTTTTTCCTGATAGGTCTCGTGAGTATTTCTCCGGAACCGGATGTTCACCTTGTCTCCCACTTTCACATCCGGATAGCCGATCCGCTCAAACATGGCCTTCTGCCCCGCAATTTCATTTTCCTGTTCCGGGAAGGCACCTTCCTGAAGCTGCCTGTCAAGATTAGCCAGATCCCTGGTCTCATTATCCATCCAGACCATGGAAATGCTTCTCGCGTTTTCAATAGTTCCAATAGTTGCCGCTCTTCCGATCCGGTCAAATTCGCTCCGCTTTTCCATCTCGCCGATCTGATCTTCGGTTACTCCGGCGTAGGAGCCGTAATAGGAACCATAAAATTCTTCTGCGTTTGCACTCTGAAATTTGATCTGGCCGTACCCGAACGTGGCGATTGCTGAAAGCAGTACCGTGGTAAGGAAGATGGAAAGCATAATAAGAATGCTTCTTGTCTTATTCTTTTTATTGTTACTCAGTGCAAGTTTTGTGATCATTTTCATCTTAACTCTTCCACCTTTCCGTCCTCAATCACGAGAATCCGGTCCGCGATCTGGGCAATGTCTTCGTCGTGTGTAATCATAACCAGTGTCTGTCCGTATTTTTCTACGGACATTTTCAGAAGTGCTATGACCTCGTCACTTGTCCGGGAATCCAGATTTCCCGTCGGCTCATCGGCAAAAAGGATATCCGGGCGGGAAGCAAGCGCCCTTGCGATGGCAACTCTTTGCTGCTGACCTCCGGAAAGTGTATTTGGAAGATTGTGAAGCTTCTTTTCCAGTCCCAGCGTCTTTACAATATCCATGACAAATGCTTCATCCGCTTTGCGTCCGTCCAGTCCGATCGGGAGCACAATATTTTCCCACACATTAATGGAGGAAACCAGGTTAAACGACTGGAAAATAAAACCTATTTTTCTTCTCCGAAAGACTGCAAGAGCGTCTTCTTTGTACGAGAAAATGTCTTTCCCACGGATAAATACTTTCCCGCTTGTCGGGGTGTCAAGCCCGCCCAGCATATGAAGCAGCGTGCTTTTTCCAGAACCGGATTTTCCGACAATCGCGACAAATTCTCCTTTCTGGATGTCAATGTTGGCATTCTGCACCGCTCTTACTTCGTTTTCGCCGCTTCCATAATATTTACATAAATTTTCTGTTCTTAAAATTTTATCCATATCATCTGATTCCTTTCTGCTGTCATTTTCCTGTTCTGTCATCTATCTTACCGCGCCTGTCTTTCATTTCCCTTGCAGAAACAGAAAAAAAGCCTTACAGTTTTGTAAGACTTCTATTCTACCGATATGGAATCTGCACTACAAACACGGATCCTTTCTCTTTTTTCATCTTCTTTCCATCCAGAGAAATGGTGCCGTGATGGCCTTCAATGATCTTCCGGGCAAGGTAAAGCCCCACACCGGAACCTTCCTCCTTTTGAACTTCCTTTTCATCCCCCCGGTAAAATCTCTGAAAGACTTTGTGATAGTTTTCTCTGGCAATTCCGATTCCCTGATCCTGGATCTCTATTCTCAAAAAGGATGCCATTCTGGCTGCGCGGATCGTCACGGTTGTTCCCGGCGGACTGTATTTTACCGCGTTATCCAGCAGATTAACCAGCGCCTCACACAGCCATTTGGAGTCGAGCGGAAGAATAAGATCTTCCAGCTTGTCTTCCGCCTCCATCTCGATTTCAATCTCCTTTTTCTGAGCCTTTACCCATACACGGTTGACCGCTTCCAGAATCACATCAAAGATTCTGCCCTCTGTAAGCTTCAACTCAATCATTCCGGTCTCCATCCGGGAAATATTTACAAGCGCTTCCACCAGCTGTCCCAGGCTTTGCATCTGTTCTTCCAGTCTGCCCTCAAACTCCCGGCGTTCGTCCTTTGTCAGGTCCTCATTTTTCAGCACTTCAAAGCAGGAATTGAGCGCCGCTACCGGTGTCTTCAGCTGATGGGAAATATCGGTGACCAGCGTCTTCGTCTCCTGCTTCTCCTGCTGTGCCTGTGCTTCCATCATTTCCACGTAGTTTCCGAGAGAATCCAGCTCATCCAGAATCCGGTCTTCACTTTCTTCCTCTTCATACCAGTCCATAAGATCCTGCCGGTAATCACCCTCCCGGATTCTCGCAATCCCGTCTGCCGCCTTTTTGCTCTGTTCTTCCATTTCCTTTTTATGTCTGTGTTTTTCATAGAAAACAACAGCCGCATAGCCAAGATAAAGAGCCACTGCACCGCCTGCCGTCCATCCGCAGTTTCTCAGAAAACGTTGCCCTTCCAGACTGTCCCTGACATGCTCATATCCGTAGTCTCCGAGAATATCCTGCACTTCTTCTGTATTCAGATCCCCGTCCTCTTTCAGAATCTGAAACACCTCTTCCGCTGGATTTTCCGCCAAAAGCAGTCTTGCCCTGGAAGCCAGATTTTCCTGATATGTCTCATACTGCCAGAACAAAATCATTGCTGTCACGGCGGCCGTCACAAGAAATCCGAGAACCAGTTCTGTAATACACCGCCTTGTCTCTTTTTTCATGACCTGTTCCCCTGCCTTTTCTGGCAGTCCTGGTCCCAGATGTATCCCAGCCCCCGAACATTCCGGATATACTGAGGATGTGAAATATCCGGCTCAATCTTTTCACGAAGCCTTCTGATATTGACTGCCACTGTATTTTCATCTACGAATTCACCATCCACATCAAAGAGCTGATCCAGAATCTGTCCCTTGGACAGGATCTGTCTTGGACGTTCCAGAAAAAGTTTCAGCATCTTCCACTCATTTTTTGTAAACGAGACTTCCCCGTCCCCCTTTTTTGCGCACATTCTGGACATGGAAAAGACGAGTTCCCCGGATTCGATTTCATCTGCCGCCGCTTTCTGATGCCGTTTGAAAAAGGCGTTCACTTTCAGGACAAGCACCGACAGGCTGAACGGTTTTGTGACGTAATCATCCGCCCCTGCCTCGTATCCCATAACCTGATCCATGTCCGTATCCATCGCGGTCAGGCAGATCACATGCGTCATGCTGTCTTTTCTGATCCGCCGGATCAGATCCAGACTGTTGCCATCCGGCAGATTCACATCACAGATCATCAGACCCGGCTCGTCTTTCAAGAACATCTCCCAGGCCTCTTTGATCGTTCTGGCACTATCCACCTCATACCCTTCTTTTTTTAATGTGAACTCAATCCCACGATTGACACTTTCCTCATCTTCCAGCAATAAAATTTCTGCCATGCCTTTCACTCCTGTCTATTGCTTTTACGTCTCTTTCTCTGCACGCACTGCCAAAAATGTCGGGATTCCATGCTCATGAAGATTCCCTTCTCCATTCGTGTCTTCATAAAGATGGGTAAGACAAAATCCAGCCTTTAGAAGCCCTCCGATCTGCTCCTCCACCGTATGAGAAAACTGAATCCCGTCACCGCTTTGCATCGCTTCCTCATACAGTTTCCTGTCTTTCAACGGATTGTACGGAAGCCCGTGAACAATACAGGTCTCTGTATCATCGAATATATAATTCATCCCGTTATCCACGCCGGCAAGCAAAATTCCACCTTTTTTCAACACACGGAAACATTCTTTCCATACCGGCAGGACTTCTTCCACATAGCAGTTGGAAACCGGATGGAAAATCAGGTCAAAGGTCTCATCCGCAAACGGAAAGGTCTTAGTCATATCCGCTTTGACAATCTCAATGTCGTACCCTTCCCTTTTTGCCACCATCTCTTCACTTGCAAGCTGCCGGTCCGAATAGTCCAGCACGGTACAGATCCCGCCAAGCGCCGCAAAAATGGGCATCTGCTGTCCACCTCCGGAGGCAAGCCCCAGAATCTTCTTCCCTTTCAACTCCGGAAACCAGGATTTTGGAACCGGCTTTGTCGGTGTCAGCACCATCTCCCATTCTCCGTTTACGGCCTTTTCATATACCTCGTGGGAAATCGGTATGCCCCAGATCCAGCCTTCCTCTACCCACTGGTCGATTGTTTTTGCATTCTCTTTTGTGTAATCCTTCTCATACATCATCAAATTTCCCTCCCTATGCTATCTATGATACCACAGCCAGAGTATGGAAGAAAACAAAAAACTGACAGGTCTTCCCGTCAGCTTCTGTTCTTTTCTATTTACTTTTTTATCTCATCCAGCCGGTTTTCCAATGCAAGGCGCATTGCAAAGGCCGCACCGTCCTCATCATTGGTTTTTGTAATGTAACCTGCCGCTTCCAGTATCTTTTCATGGGCATTTCCCATCGCTACTGCCGCGCCGAATCCGGCCTGAAACATGGACAGATCATTCAGACTGTCTCCAAGTACCATCACTTCTTCTTTCCGGTACCCCAGCTTTTCCATATATCTTGAGATCGCATGCCCTTTTTGTGCCTTCTCATCCGTCAGCTCCAGATTGTTAAAAAAGGAAGATGCAACCGCGATTCCCGGAATCTTTTCCATCTCTTTCCAGATCTCCTGAATGATTTCCCCGGTCTTTGCGTTGATAAACACTTTATAAATCGGAATCTTCATCTCCCAGAGCTCCTCCAGGCTCCCGATTCGGCACATACGCCTCAACAGCTGCTGAAACTGATCCGATTCAAGGATTTCTTCATCCGTATTTCCCGGGAAAAACAACCTGGATTCTTCCAGAAGCTTCTGCTCCAGATCTTCTTCCTCTGTCAGGACAATATCCTTTCCCGTTGTGCAGAAACGGATATACGCCGGGAACTTCTCCACACAGGAAACGATCTGTTCAAAGCACTTCGGATCCATAGGTATCGTCTGAAGAAGCTCTCCATCCCGGTTTCGGATCTCCGCGCCACTTCCCGTCACCCAGTCACAGTCCAGCGGAAAATTTTTTAATGTATCGGATGCCGATGGATAATCCCGTCCTGTTGCGATCATAAAACGGATTCCACCCTGTTGAACATCCTGTATTGTCTGATAAGTCTGCTCTGAAATCGTATGTCCGGAATTTAAAAGCGTTCCGTCCATATCCGCTGCTATTACTTTTATCATCTCTTTTCTCCTTGTCCCTGCATGCTCGTCTCCTTTATCTTATCACAGGAGAAAAAACCATACAATCTACATTCTGTCTATGATTTTCTTTCTTATTTCCGGTTCTGTAGGCAGATTTTCCAGATCAGTGTGAAACGGGGACGTGTTCCGATGCATCGGAACACGTCCCCAATGGTGTTAATCCCTATCTTTCCGATAGAGTTTCTTGAGATTTTGTACTTTGCCGAGGCGTTCGGCGGACTGGGATGCCATGCGTTCGGAGATGGCTAGTACCATGGCGTCGATCATGGCAACGGCGGTGGTCATGGAGTGGTATTCTTCTTTTTCTCCCCGGTATACGTAAATGTTGATGTCTGCCCGCTGGTCGCTTGGTGCGTAGAGTCTGCTTGTGAAGGCAAGTGTCTGGTAGCCTGCGGTCTGTGCGTAGTCCAGGATGATCCTTCCTTCTGTGGATACTTTGGAGTAACTGAAGATGATAACGAGGTCTCCTTCGCCTGCGTGTGCGATTCCTTCGATCACTTCGGAACCGCCGGATGGCACCATGGTCACATCAAATCCAAGTCTGCGAAGCCGGAAAAACAGCAGTTGTCCGGCAGATGCAGATGCGTTTTTGGCGTGGATATAGATTCGTCTGGCTTTCTGGATTGCAGTGAGTGCTTTATCCATTTCACCGATATCAATCTGATTCTGAGTCCGTTCAAGGCATTCCTGCTGGTAGGTAAACCATTTGCGGATGTCAAATCCCTGAATTTTCATCAGGGTGCCTGCGATTTTTCTGGCCGGTCCTTTTCCTACTTTGCGGGCGGCCACATGGTTTTTCATTTCTTTAAAATCGGTATAGCCGATATGTCTTGCGAATCTGGAGATGGTCGCTTCGGACATGTCCAGCCGTTTTGCAAGCTGTCCGATACTCATAAAAAGGAATTCATCCGTATAGTTCTCGATAAAGTCCATAATTTTTAAATCTGATTTTGTATACTTGCTGTCCTCATCCGGCATCAGCCATTCCATCTTTCTTCCTCCGTAATCTTAAGTAGTTTCTGAAATTCTTCCCGGATTTTTGGTGTGCATGCCATGGTATCCGGTCCCTCTATGACTGTCGTTCCGCCTGCTTCTGTGACCAGAAGGCTTCCGGCCGCGTAGTCCCAGATTTTCAGGTTCTCTTCATAAAATCCATCCAGACGCCCGCATGCCACATAGGAAAGTTCCAGTGCCGCGCTCCCGATTCTTCGTATATCCTGGCACTGATCATAGATGCGCCTCATTCTGGCAAAATTTTCGTCCGCGTGTTCCCGGCATCCTGGTGAGGTGCCTATGGCAGTCAGGCAGTCGCCAAGCTGTTCTTTTTTGCTTACCTGAATCGGCTTTCCATTTAAAAATGCGCCTTTCCCGAGTTCCGCAGTAAAGCATTCTTCATGAAATGGATCATAGACGACTCCAAACAGAATTTTTCCTCCTTTGGCATAAGCAAGAGAAATGGTGCTGTGCTGAAAATCATGGATCAGGTTCGTTGTCCCGTCCACCGGATCCAGAATCCAGATGCTCCCCTTCCGGTCGATTCCCTCATTCTCTTTCTCTTCTCCAAGAAGCTGAGCTGTTGGATCCAGTTCTTTTAACTCCGCAAAAATCTGCCGTTGTACCCGGATGTCCACTTCTGTTACATAGTCGGTCCGTCCTTTTTCCCGGATGGTGTCTGCCCCGTCTCTTCCGGTGAGCTCCGCCCCGTTTTTCTTTACAATCTCAACAGCTTTTTCAAATATCATTTCCATTTCCCTGTCTCTCCTAACCGCTCGATGTGCTCTGTCCGAAAACATTACGCCTGCTTTTCCACCAGCACGTTCACATAATTTCCGCCAAGGGCATCGATTTCTTTCAGTGCTTTCTTCAAAATTCCTGCTGTCCGGACCTTGAAAGAAGCATTGTCAGATATGAGAATCTCATACGCTCCTTTTTTCATCTCTGCATAAAGATCGCTTACTGTAATGATTTCTTTTTCAAATTTTGTCCGGATGCATCCGTACTGAACTGCCTGATGGGTGTCGCTTCCGCTTACCACCGGGATCCCTAGCTTGTTCCCGAGCCGGTATGTCTTTTCTTCGGTACCTTTCCGGTCCTGCGCAACATCCTTCCCGTTAAGATCCAGAAAATGGAAACGGCCAAGCTGTTCCATCGGAAGTTCCGGAATATGTCCTCCCTCCCGGAACGGATGCCCTGCTCCTACTATTATAGGATATTTCTCAAACAAATTCATCAGTTTTTCGAATGTGAGAAAGGATCCTTTCTCCTTATTCGGTTCCAGTCTCCGGTTCAGTTCCAGAATATTCTCCGGCGTTCCGATTGATAAAATATGACCACCTTCTGCAATATCTGTCTCCATTCCGGCAAAAATCCGGAGCCCGCCTTCCGTAACGAGCGTATCCCCGTCCCTCCGGCATGTTTTCATCAGATAGCCGTAAAGTTCATCAAACTGTAAGGTGTTAAAATGTTCAGTCAGGCAAAGTGCATTCAGTCCTGCGTCCTTTGCCTCTCCAAACAGCCAGTCAGTGTATACCGTAGAAAACGGCAGTTTTTTTGCCAGTTTTCCGTGGGTGTGAAAATCAAGATACATGTGCGCCTCCTATATCATTACCATAACCAGTACAATGACCGCGATCCACAAAAACGAAACCGCTGCGAACAGCATGTCATTGTACGTCACCTTTAAGGAAGATAGTTTCATCTTCTTTACTTCTTTGTTCACCGCCGCATAGCGGTACCCTTTGATCTCCAGGGCTTCCACTGTAGTTCTGGACCGTTTTGCCGTATTAAGCATAAGCGGATAAAAGGAATGGATAATGACCTTCACCTGGTAAATCAGATAACGGATCTTTCCCATCACGCCTTTGCTGTCCGGTGCGTTTCCCCTCAACCGGTAAGAAAGTAGCACATTCTGAAACTCCTCCATCAGCATCGGCAGCATCCGGTATGCATAGGAAATGGAAAAGGACAGCTTTTCCGGGCATCCATACCACATCAGCCCATTCGACAGACGGTCCGGATCCAGACCGGAAAATACGGTAATCGAGGCCAGTGAGACTGTTGCCACCTTTAATGTCAGTACAAGCAGCGGCACAATTGTCTCCGTATTGCCTCCAAAAAGAAGCGAGACAACAAACAGATATCCTGTCTGCGAAAACACTCCGAGACCGAATAAAACCAGCACCAGCCCTGCCACGCGTGCCATGATCGTGGTCACTGCCACCAGAAGAAAGCATCCAAGCAGAAATACCAGATCATTCATAAACCATGGTACAACAGCAAAAAACAGATACCAGACGAGCAGCACTCTCGGATCCGTCTTTGCAATCAATGTATCATCATTTCCATACGCATTTTTCAGAACCTGATTCCGCAGAAAATCCATGGAAAACTTATCCAGAATGTTCTCGGACATCTTTTTCATCATTCCACTCATCTTAGTTTCCTCCAAATCCCTGTACAAATTCATCCACTGTGTAACAGAATGCGTCCGACTGAATCTCCTGTCCAAGGGTAAAAATCTCCGGCGGCCGGATTCCGGATTTTTTTACGACTTCCATATCCCCGAAAATCTCATCTCTCGTTCCGTCCGCAATGACTTCTCCCTGACACAGTACAATGATCCGTTCTGCCCACTCACATACAAGCTGCATATCGTGCGTCGCTATCATCACTGTCTCTGTGATTTCTTTTATATCATTCAGTGTGCGCATAATCTCTTTTCTCGTCGCAATATCCAGATTGGCCGTCGGCTCATCCAGAAGCAGAATCTCAGGATTGAGGGCAATTCCGATGGCAAGTGATGCCCTTCTCATCTGTCCGCCGGATAAAAGCCGTCCGTCCCGGTCCTTGAATTCCGTGAGCCGGAACCGCTCGAGAAGTGCTTTCGTCCTCTCTTCCCAGTCCGATTCATTCCGCACTTTCATGGCGAACGCCACATCTGACTCAATGGAGTCTTTGATAAACATATCTTCCGGATTCTGGTACACCAAAGATACATACCTGGAAAGCTGTTCCGGCTTCGTATCCTTGATGGATTTCCCCTTTAAGAGGACCTCACCTTTTGCCGGCTTTATAAGACCGGTCATCATTTTCATCATTGTAGACTTTCCGGCACCGTTGGAACCAATCAGTGCGATCTTCTCCCCTCTGTGAATTTCCAGATTCAGTCCGCCAAACACCTGAGCTGCCTTGCCTTTCACTGCCCGGTAGGAGACAGAAACGTCCCGAAACTGCACCATCGCCTCAGTTTCGGATATAACGGCACCTTCACGATCACCACTTCTTTGACATACAAGACCTCCCAGAAGCCGGATTCCATCTTCCATGCTGGACGGCAGCATGTCCGGCTTTGGAATGACCTGTTTTTTGACCATCTCGTAGGCTGCCAGTGTCACCTGAGGCGGAAAAATGTTGCAGGACTGGAGTTCTTCTACCCGGCATAACGCTTCTTTTGTCGGCTTCTTCCATTCCATATGCCCATCTTTCATCAGAATCACATGTTTACAGTACTCCGCAATATACTCGGTATGATGTTCAATCACAATAATTGTTTTTCCATACTTCTCATTCAGATTTTTTAAGATCTGATAAATCAGATCCGCATGATGAGGATCCAGCTGTGCAATCGGTTCGTCCAGAATCAGTACTTCCGGTTCCAGAGATACTACGCCCGCCAGCGCAAGCAGATGGGTCTGCCCTCCGGAAAGCTGCCAGATATACTCATTTTCTCTACCTTCCAGCCCGCACTGCGCCAGTGCTTTCATTCCCCGCTCTTTATAATCCGGCATGGCATAATTCATGCAGGCATAGGAAGCATCGTCCAGCACAGTCGGCCGGACGATCTGATTTTCGAAATCCTGATAGACATATCCCACTTTTCTTGCCAGAGTTCCGATGTCTGAATCCTGAACCTTTACCCCGTCTGCCTCCACACTTCCGGAATACGTTCCGGTGATAAAGTGTGGAATCAGCCCGTTCATTGTCTTGCATAATGTCGATTTCCCGCAGCCATTGTTGCCGACAATCGCTGCAAAATCTCCTTTTTCAATTTCCAGGTTTACGTCATTTAATGTATTTTTCTCCGCTCCCGGATAAGCAAATGTCAAGTGTTTGATTTCAATACTATTCATATCTGTCTATTCTGCTTCCCTTTTTACTTACGCATTTTTCAGTGTATTATCAGTAGTTTCCGCCTTTTTCTTCATCACGAGCAGCATCACAACCGCAAGGGCCGCTGCCACAACCATGCCTGCCGCCACTGCAGTACCGCTCTCTGCCCAGCTTGCTTCCCAGTCAATGAGGGAAGTGCCGCTCTCTGCCAGCATTTCCGCTCCGATCGCCGCCGCAAATGCCACCAGCGCGCCGATCACTACTTTTGCATTGATTGCTCCCAGAGCTGTTTCCTCTGTCCTCGGCTGCATGCCAAGAAGCGGCTCGATTTTCCCATAAAGTCTTGGCACAAGGAATATCGTCGGAAGCAGGCAGAACAGGATTCCGGAAAACAGGATATCATTTAAGCATGCAAAACCTTCTGTCGCAAATACACTTTCCGGGAGTCCCGGTACCGCCTCAAAATCCGTTACCGCAAACTGAACCTTCAAAATGTCCACAATCGTTCCCAAAAGCTGCTGTAAAATCACACCCGTCATCGATGCAATCCCTACCATCGTCCGGTTTTTCGGATTTCTCACAAGTCTTCCCGCAATATATACACCGATTGTGACTGTAATAAACTTTTCCAACTCTCCAAGCCCGCCAAACTGTCCCAGCATGATCTCACTGAATACCAGTTCTCCGGTAGCCGCTCCGAGTGCAGCTGACATCGGATCAAACAGAATCGCAAGAACCAGCGGAATAAACAGAAAATATTCTACGGAAAATTCCACAATTCCCACCTGAAATTTCGGAATCAGTTCTGTAAATAACGTAGCCAGACCGTAAAGTGACATCGTAAGAACAAAAATCATAAGTTTCTGCGACTGTGTCGCTGTCTGTTGTTTCGTAACCATTCTCTTTTCCTCCTGAAAACTTTCACGCTTTTTACATTAAAAATCATAACAATCCGAAGTAAAGTTTTCTTTCATTCTTTAGTTAAATGTAAGTAAATTTTCTTTCACTTGGTTTATGAAAGTTTATTTTCTCTTGTCTTCGAAAGCGATATCGAAGAACACTTTCTTTTTATTTCCCTTTTCGTCAGAACTTGTCATGTTTTTCACGTTATTAATAGAACTTTTACAATTTGAAAAGAAGTTTTTTCACTTTTCCCGTCCCATCCATGATATGATAGATCTAACTTATCAATTTTCAACTAAAAGGAGGTAGTGTAAAATGAAAGGCTATGCAATGCTGAAAATCGGTGAATCCGGCTGGATTGAGAAAGACCGCCCTGAGTGCGGGCCGCTTGATGCGATCTGTAAACCACTTGCTGTCGCAATCTGCACATCTGATGTTCATACGCTGTGGGAAGGTGCCATCGGAGAACGCCACAACATGATTCTTGGCCACGAATGCTGTGCTGAAGTTGTAGAAGTCGGCTCTCTTGTCAAAGATTTCAAACCAGGTGACCGTGTTCTGGTTCCGGCCATCACTCCGGACTGGAACTCTCTCGAAGCACAGGCAGGATATTCCATGCACTCCGGCGGAATGCTGGCAGGATGGAAATTCTCCAACTTCAAAGACGGTGTCTTCTCTGAATTCTTCCATGTCAATGACGCAGATGGAAACCTTGCGCTTCTGCCGTCCAACATCGATCCGGTAGACGCATGTATGCTCTCCGACATGGTTCCGACCGGATTCCACGGCGTAGAACTTGCCGACGTTCAGTTCGGTGACACCGTTCTCGTTATCGGAATCGGCCCGGTAGGACTGATGTCCGTTGCCGGCGCCAATATGCGCGGTGCATCCCGCATTATTGCAGTCGGCACAAGACCTGTCTGCGTAGAGGCGGCCAGAGGATACGGCGCTGTTGATTTTATCAGTTACAAAGACGGAAGCATCGAAGACCAGGTTCTTGCCATGACAGACGGAAAAGGCGTGGACAAGGTCATTGTCGCAGGAGGCGGCTGTGAAACGTTTGAATCTGCTGTCAAAGCATTAAAACCAGGCGGAAAGATCGGTAATGTCAACTATCTTGGAAGCGGCACCTATGTCAATATCCCGCGCGCTGAATGGGGTGTCGGCATGGGACACAAACAGATCAACGGCGGTCTCATGCCAGGGGGACGTCTCCGCATGGAAAAGCTCGGTGCACTCGTTTCCGCAGGCAAGCTGGACGTACATCCGCTCGTATCCCATGTATTTGACGGATGGGAACATCTGGAAGAGGCACTCTTCCTTATGAGAGACAAGCCAAAGGATCTGATCAAACCAGTCGTTAAAATTGAAGACTAACCAGAAAATCGGAGGATATTATGAAGATACTTGTCGTTTCCGGCTTTCTCGGCGCCGGAAAAACTACGTTTATTAAAGAAATGGCCCAGAAGACAAAGCGAGATTTTGTCGTCATGGAAAATGAATACGGAGAGGTGGGTATCGACAAGACACTTTTAGATAAGGAGAAGGATATCAACATCTGGGAACTGACGGAAGGTTGTATCTGCTGTTCCATGAAATCGGACTTTGCCTCCTCCATCCTGACCATCGCCAACACCCTCGATCCGGAATATCTCATTGTAGAGCCGACCGGTGTGGGCGTACTGTCCAATGTCATTCATAATATCCGGCAGATCGAATACGAACGGATTTCCCTTTTAAGCCCCGTTACCATCGTGGACGCCAACTGCTTTGACCACTATATGCGGGACTACCGGGATATCTTTGAAGATCAGTTAAAGGCAGCCGGGACCATCGTCATTTCCAAACGTAACTTCGATACACCGGAAGAGATGGATACTCTGGTTTCCAAAATCCGGGATGTCAATCCTGACGCCCGGATCCAGGCAGAGCATTACAGCCATATGGAGTTGTCCTGGTGGAACACCTTGTTGCATACGGATCTGAGCGGAAACCCCATAGCACCCGAAACAATGGAGACTCCAAATCTGCTCTCCCTTGGCCTTACAGATATTTCGCTTCCCGGTCCCAATCATCTGATCTGGTTTCTGGAACAGCTGATCCACGGTGCTTACGGGACGATCTGCCGAGCCAAAGGATTTGTTGATGCCGGCGGCTGTCTCTTCCGCTTTGATGTGGTGGACGACCGTTACACCATCACCGGATTTGACGAAGCCGAACAGCCAAAGAGCATTTTCATCGGTCCGAAAATCAAACGCCGGGAACTGCGCAAACTACTGATCAAAGAATTGCGAGAATCTTCTTAATTTCATGTGAGGCCTTCCGGATCAGCATTGCAAAGTCCGGAGGGCCTTTCTGCCCTTTCTGTGACTTCATCACGGAACTCTCCATTTAAATCTGAGATAATAATGCCAGAAAAAGCAAAGGAGGATTCCACCATGAAATTTCATCTTGACGAACGGTTAATTGAGCATATGAAAAAATCCAATCATAAAAATATCCTGATTACCCCAATGATGTGCCACACATGAGGCGGCTCCCGTCTGGATATATCGGCAAGGTTTGTCGATTCGGAAGAAACAGCCGTCCTGAAACGTGAGCATTTCTTAAGTTTCCCTCACGAATTCGGGGAAATTCTGATCCGCCGGATCCCGCAGCGTGTGGAAGAAACCGTAACCCTTGGACTCTCCCGGTTTTTCCGGCAGATCACCGTACAGGGCATTTACTCCGCATAAAACACCTGTATGCTGCAGTACGAATATTCTGCAACTGGCAGCATCAGATAAGGCGCCGGAACAGAGACTGAACTCTGCGCCGACGCCTTATTGTCTTTAATCTGTGTACAAACCAATCAGTTTTTCCTGATATCCTGCCTTTTTTTCTTCTCTCATTCGTTCCACTGCCGGAAGCAGCCGTGGTTCCGTAATTTTCTCCAGCATTTTCATTCTCCTTTCGGAGATCGTTTCTTTCGACATCGCCTGCTCATAATCCTGACGTGTCATATGCCAGAAAATGAAATCTCCCCGGTAATACTGTTTCAGTTTTTGTGCAATTAAAAGCCCCTCCGGGTCAAAGTCTCCGGCATAGTAAATCCTGACTCCGCTCCCTGCAAGCAGATCCAGCAGAAGAAGAGAACTGAGTCTTGGCTGTCCGTTCATACACATACAGGATCGTTTTCCTTTCCATTTCCCGCAAAGGACAGAAAATACCGATGGATTCTCCACAAGAAATAATTCATGCTCCCTGCATTCCACCCGTCCCCACTTTGCTATAGAAGCAAGTGAAACCTGCACGGCCTCCTCTTCTTCTAAATATCCGCATATTCCCTGATGCAGTTTTCCATTCTCTTTCCACGCACGAATTCCAAAAACAGTAGTGTAATTCGATACATCATCTTTTAAGATTCCTGCCTGAAGATACAGTTTCTGCGTGTGAAGTGCCGGAAAGATGTTATGATTCGGCTGACAGGACTCTTCCTTGTTGTTTTGTCCATTCTGATTCTGCCTGGCAAACCAGTTCAAAATGAGTGTAAGAAGCGCACTGTCCTGTTCTCCCCGGTCAAATGCGTGCGGATTTCCTGTTACCTTTGCCGCAAATACAGCCTGATATTCCACGTTTCCTTTCCAGTATGGGAGCGCATTGATCATCCGGACAACCATGGAAACCTGTTTTCGGATCTCATGTTCACTGCTTTTTGACTCGCCACAGCGTTTTTTCAAATAGCGGTATATCTCCTTCACACAGGCAGAAACATCAGAACTGACGCCTTTTTCCAACACATCCTCAAGATTCTTAATCCAGCCGGCCGCAGGTGTTCCTTCCGCTTCTTTCCCTGCCTGTTTCAGGATCCTTTTCCACATCTGTTCATATAATCTTTTTTCTTCGCTTTTTGCCTCCGGCTTTTTATCGAAATAGATTTCCAGAACTTTCTCCGGTGAAATTTCACTAAACCGGCTGTTTTCCCAGGCATTTCTGAATTTTGCCGCAGAGACAGAAACACTCTTTTTTCCATGAAAATTTTTTCCAAAAAATCCTTCCAGTTCCTCTCTCTCATCTTCTGTCAGATTCCGTAATTCTACTGTACCTGTAAACATCCCGTATGATTCATATTTCTTCCAGAATCCTTTCAGCAGTCTGGCAAATACTTCCTGTCCTTTCAGATAGGTTAGGCATTCTTTTTCAAGCTCTGGCAGCCCGCTTTTCCATCTCATTTTCATCTTCCATTAATTCCTTTGTCTTTCCGTTCCAAAGATACGGCATTACTGTCACAAACTTTGCGTTTTCCGGACGGATCAGCTGATAAATCGCAAGAGCGTCCAGTGTGTCGCAGTCTCCCCAAAGTACCTGTGAATTAATCAAAAAATCAAACCGGAATTCCGTCATCAGCCGGAACATATCTCTGATATTTCTGTTATCCACACCTGCAAATGCTTCATCGAGAGAAATCAGCCTTGGAGCGTCTTCCCTTCCGCCTTCATATTTTGCTACTACAGCCGAAAACAGAGGCACATACATTGCCATCGCCTTTTCACCGCCGCTGAACGTACCAAACATACTGTTCGTCAGCTCTTTGACCTTTTCGCCGCCTTTTTGGAAAAACAGCTGGAATTCAAACCATTTCCGGTAATCCAGCGTCTCCTTCATTACCTGATAGAACGAAACCATTCCGCCACTGTCTCTTGCATTTTTCCGCGCTTCCTCTACTTTTGAACGGAAGTGCATGGAAAGGCGTTCTGCCTCCTCTTCCCGCATCAGCCGGTAGTCTTTTTTCAAAAGATCGACCAGTTCTTTCGTATCCAGCTGTCCCTCTGTTTCCGCCGTCCGGCTTCTCCAGCGAAGACTGAGTTTAAGTCCACTTGACGTATTCATCGCTCCCATGAGCTGATTCATGTTTTCCACCCAGGAAATAGAACTGTTAATTTTTCCGCGGATTTTCCGGCTCACCGTATTTGCCAGAATATCTTCAAAAAGCTCTCTGTCTCCTTCCCGGATCAATTCTGTCAGATCTTGAATTTCCTCCTCCAGATATCCGAGCAGTTTTCCAAACGGAATGACGGATCCCTGATATCTTGCCGTCATATCAATTCTCTTCGGAGATGGCAGTCCTTCTCTGATCTCCCCGTCTCCAAACAGTTCTTTCTGCATCGGCTGATAGTCATTTAAGACGCCCCGGTTTTCAAAATAAACCTGATTCAAATCCTGAATAATACTGTTTCGATCCATTTTTTGACATTCTACGCTCAATGCTCTTCTGACTTCTTCCGGTTTTTCCTCAAATTCTGGCGAAAATCCTGCATATTCAAGAGCCAGTTCCTCCCGGAAGCAACGCTTCAAATATTCCTCTTTGTCCTCCAATTCCAGTTTTTTGTCCTTCAATTTCTCTATCTGCTCCCGGATTCCCCGAATCTGTTCTTCTTTCTGCGCCTTTTCTTCCACACACTCCTGCAGTCTCTTCGGATAAGCATTCAGCCATTCAATGCAGGTATCCAGACGTTTTTTGATTTTCTCATAATCTGTCAACTTCAACTGCTCTCTGACCGAATCGTATTCCACCTTATCTTTATTCATCTGTCTTTCTAAGATCCCGATGTCATACCGGATCTGATCCATGTCAAAATCCAGCCCTTCCAGCTGTTCCTCCAGTTCTTTTTGGTAACGGATCATCTGGATATATACTTCATGGCCGGCTTTTAATTGATAGAACGCTTTTTCATATGTTCTGGAAGCTCCATCCGCCTTCTGAAAGATATCAAGCCGGCATGACAGATACAGTTTATCCGCAATCTCTCCGGCTTTTGTTTTCAATTCTCTCAGTTCTGCGGCTGCTGTTCCAATCTCGCCTTCCAGTCTTCTGCCCTCTTCCCGCAGTTTCTGCTCCCTTTCTTCTGCCTCTGTAAGCATTTTCCAGGCAGTCCTAAGATCCTGATCTCCCGGAAGTGCCTGATATTCACTTTCCAGAATCTCCATTCTTTTACTCAAAACCCCGGTTTCTTGTTCCAGACAGGTCATCTCTTCCTCTAGCACATTCATATATTCTCCGCACAGCCGGATTTTTTCCTGACGGTTTCTCTCTCTGGCCTGTGTTCCGAGAAATCCCGCTTCATAATTCCCTGTCACAGTTCCCGTCAGCACACCAATCTGGTAAATTCCTTCTTTCGTTACGATCGTACTTTCCTGCATATCTTCTCCATAAGCAATTCGTCCCAGAATATTCGTGATTGTCTGATTAAAGAAAAGATTATTCACCGTATCGTTTAAATCCAGCACGGAGAGCAGACTGTTCTCAACATGCCCGTTCTGTACAAACAGATACCTGTCACATCCTGTTGTATCCAGATGCAGCACCTGATCCTTATATGATTCATCAATCACAAGTGCATCCAGAATCCCCATATAAGCCAACGCTTCTTCCAGCCGGTCACATTCTTCTTTACTCAGGTTCTGCCCAAATTCAATGACTTTATAAAATTCCTGGTATGGGATCTGCTTTTCCCGAAGCACCCGGCGGTTTTCCAGAACCTCTTCGCTCCTGTCCGGTTCCGGCTCTTTCCTGTTCTGCCAGTCAGCGAGTTCTTTTTTTGTCTTTTCGTACTCCTGTGTCAGATCCTGAATTCTCACTTTTCGTTCCCGGCTCTGCCGGTCAAGTTCATCTCTTTTTCTCATCCAGATATCTGCCGCCTGCGTCCGAACTTCTGCAAAATCCGAATGATCGCCATAATGCTCTGCGAATCCGGACATCCCTTTTAACGTATCCGATGGAATGTGCAGTTCCTCATTGCTGCCTGCCCATCTGTACAACATCTCTTTCCATTCGTTTTGTGCCTGAATCAGCAGATTCTCCTGCTCCTGCACCTTCCTTGCTGACAAATCTTCTTCCCTCTGGTGCCGTTCCCTCTGCAGACGCAGTTCCTCCAGACGGCGCTCTTTTCCATCTGCCGCCTGTAAAATTTTCAGGCCTTCTCCAATACGTTCCTGTACAATTTCCATCTGGTTTTGATGACTTTCAAATCCATATGGTTCTTCTATATTATGCAATAATTCATCTGCGAAAAAGGTATGCTCCTCAAAAGCCATGTCCCCGGCATCCTCATCCATCTCTTCTAAAAGATGCCCAATCTCACTTCTCTTTTCAAATGCCTTATCTTCTTCCTGCTTCTTTTTCTTCTCTGTCTCAATATATGTGTCCTGCTTGTCCGCAAGCTGCCCTTTCTTTTTTTGAAGCTGAATTTCCTGATCAGAAATCCTCTTTCCCAATTCCACTTCCCGTTCTTTTAAACCGACAGCGTCACTTTTCTTCAGAGAATCTCTTTCTTTTTCCATCGTCTCCCGTCCGGCATCCAGCTTTTCTTGTTCAGCGATGAGTTCCTGCACCCGTTCCTGATGTTTCTGAAGCAGCTGCTCATCTTCTTCCTGCTCTCTTTTTGTGTCATTGAGCCGTTTCTTTGCTTCGCAGTAATTCTGGACTTTCTCATAAAGTACCAGTCGATTATACTTCTCAAATACCCTGTTGATCTTTTCCGCAGCCTGTTTCCCTTCCCGGCGCGCTTTCAGATTCATGTTCATGGTGTCCATATTTTCAATTGCTTCCGACATCGGCAGAAGATCTTCGTCTGACAACGGCTGCAGGGAATCGCTCAAAATTTCATTGATAATTGACGGTTTAAAATCTTTTGACAGTTTCGGCGTACGCAGCTGAATCAAGAGATCGATCATCTCTTTGTATTCTTCCACATTCTCAAAGCCAAAAATCTGACGATTGACATATTCCATATACTCTGCCTGCCGTTCTATAACCCGGCCCCCGTCTCCAATCCGGTTTTCCAGTTCTCTTTTGGAAAGAGTGATCTTCTCATCCAGCTCTTTATAAAGCCAGAAATCCTTTCCGATTCTTCTTCCGTCTGTGATGGCAAAATACCATTTATCCAGCGGCTTTCCTTTTCTGGCACGAATCCCCATCCCGATCGTCAGATAGTTCTCGCTGTCACATCGTTTAAACTCCAGATAGAGGTATCCTGTCCTCTCTTCTCTCTCATCTCCGTCTTCCAGAAGGTAACTGCTCATCTTACGATCTCTCGATCCAAAAGGATCCAGACGTTCCGGATTCATATTTCCGTCCAGAAGAAGAGGAATCACACTCTGCATTGTTACTGACTTCCCCGAACCATTGGAACCCCTGAGAAGCATTCTCCCTTTCGCAAAAGAAAACTCCTGCTCATCATAGTACCAGAAATTGATCAAACCGATCTTGTTCGCCTGCCATCTACTGTTCATCTCTATCTCCTCCTGCGTAATCTGCCGGGTATCTTCCCTGTATTTTTCCTGCTGCCGGATAGATGCCAACCATGTGATCCTTCTCCATTACCCGGATAAAACTCCAGATCCGCATTTCTTCCATCATGGTTTCTACATATTCTCCTTCCTGCATTTCCCGAAACTGCTTGGTAAATCCATTTCCATACGTTCTCTTCACTTCTTTTAGAAGTCTCTCAAATTCCATCTGATCTACCAGGATCATCTCATCTGTCTCTGCTTTCCAGATTCCTTCTTCAACTTTCCGCCTTACTTCCCGGCACACAAGCAGAATCATGTCTGATACTGCATTATTTCCCGGAAATTGTATTCCAAGCCTGCTTCCTTCCTGCGGAAGGGCATAAGCGCTGCCTCTGTGAATATGCAGATCACAGTCCAGATGTTCATTCAAATCTTCTGCCAGACGTCTTCCATAATATTTCAGATATTCGAAATCCTCCGCTGTTCCCTCGCTTCTGTACATTCCGGGTGAAAACAAAAGACGCTTATAGACACGGTGTCTCCTGGCAATTCCCCGGTCTTCATCCACGCCAAACCACTCGCTTTCCAAAAAATCCTCCGGTTCAGAATAAGACATAATATCTGTAGAGAAATTTTTCATAAAATACCTGGACGCTCCTGTATTTTCATAAAGGACCTGCCCATTTTGATCTTCCATAAAATTTTCATCATTCCCGTCTGTTACCTGAATAATCCCCTGCGTCTTTGCATAACGCATCACCTTCACCAGCCTCCGCCTGTGCGTGTAGATTGTCCAATCCACCTTTTCTGCCGGCATATTAGCGGAAATATAATCCGTCAGCATAGAAATCGTAAACTGATATTCTGTATCTTTATCCTCCAGAAACATCAACAGTACACAAAGAAAGGCATATTCCTCTCTGGATGTAAACTCGCGGATTCCCATCCATTCTTCCGGTACTGCCGGAATCTTTTCCATTTTGATCAGCAGCGAATTGGCAATGATCTGGCAGCCCATTTTTTCTGTCGCAAACTTCCGTATTTCACCGGCCGCATCTCTCAATCTGTAATATAATTCTTTTTCTTCTGACTTTAATACCCATCTTCTGTTCATTAAAATTTCAAGTTCTTCTCTCATTCTTCATCCTCTTGAAATACAATACTGATTTTTGGCATTGTAAAATTTCCATCTTCACAGTGAACCACGCACTTCTCCGACGCACGTGTCATATCGAGCACAAACTTTCTTCCGTCATCGGTGCGGGCGGAATACTCTGCATCTTCCATTGCATCTGACAGCCACCGAAGCAGAATCTCTCGGACCCTTGGTTCGATCACAGGCAGATTGGAAAACTCGATTCTCCCGTTTTGTATTAGTTTTTCTGCCTTTTCACGGTCATCTTTGATCTGTTTTAGCATCTGCTCACGTACTCTGGCTTTCTCTGCCCCATGATCACGAAGACCGCTTCTCGTGCTCTTTTCCCTATATGCACGGATTCTTGGTTTCAGCACAATTTCCTCCGGTGTTTCCTCATACACGGTCGTATTCATGCTGTCTGTCTCACGTTCTTTTTTTACATTCAAATGGAATGGTTTCTCCAATCCGAAAATCATTGCCGCCATCTTATGCGCCTGTCGCACGTCCTCACAGGCCATAAAGATAGATGCCGCCTTTTTATATTCTTCCTTGCGGTTTGCTCCAAGAGCATTCCTCTCACTGATCTGTGCCGCGTACCGTGTGATCTTTCGAATAATTTCGTTCGTAGCATCAAACAGTTTTCCCGCCTCATTCTCCTGACCATTCTCCGGAACAAACCAGTCATAGATACTTTGAAATCTGCCGTAAATATTATCAGCAATCAACGTCTCTGACATTTCCACATCCATTCTTGGTATTGACATCGAATACTGTACTACCTTATTCAAGACAGTCTCTTTCGTTTCTTCCGGAAGTCCCCGGATTTCTTCCTCAATGATTCCCACATTTCTCTGCAGTCCTTTGATAAAATTCCGCAGATATTCAATCAACCGGTCTTTGAATCCAAGAAATGCCCGTGTCCTCATCATCTCTTCCGCTCTTACGCTGTTCAGGTCCCGGATATAATCCTGGTAATTCTGATTCAGCCGGATGAAATCATTATTGAGATCTGTCCACCACGTGTAAACTGCATCTAATGGTTCCGATACCATCTGCGGAAATCTCCCTACATTGATCCGGATCCGTTCCAAAAGCGTCGGTTCCAATGATGCTCCCTCAATAAACAAATTTTCCAGTCTGAGAACCAGTCTCTCAATCTCCACACTGTATTCTGACATCTGATACCGGAACCTGCGGTTACTGAACTCCTCCAACGATGTGACTTTCCGCGTATCCTGATCCGCAGTCAGATTTTTCCAGGCAGTCAACGCATTTAAATCCTGCTGACACTGCTCCATCTTATAATCAGCAAAATATGGATCCTGTTTTAATTCGTCATAAACTTCCTCCTGATACATCCAATATTTTAACTTTTCATAATTATCAAAAAAAATACGCATAATGCACCGATACCGGTCCACATTATCCGCATTTAAATATTTTACTTCTGTTAACGGCTTCGTAAGTTTATCTGTCACGTACATTTCCAGCGTCCTCCTAAAACAGACTCTGGAATTATTATAAACTGTCATCTACAGATTCACAAGGAAAAGAAAAAATATCCTACACAGCGCTATTCCATCCATTTCTGAATCAGCCTGATTTTCTCCTGATATTCGTTCAGCTCCCGGATTGCTTTTTCTACTTCTTGCTTTCCAAGGAGAATTTCGGCGTCATCTGCTACTTCAATCCCAAGTGCACGTTTTATATTGTATGCAAGCCATCCAAGCATTCCAGAACATCCTCCGGCAGATACCTCTCCCATTTATACATTGGCATCATTTCTTCTGTATCCTTTATTTGCCATGCATTCTCTGCAAGCTTATGCATGATCCCAAGTATCTCACCAATTTTCGCACAATGCCTTTCCTGAATTTCAGGCGGAAATACAGAATTTCCCTCCACCCACGGAAATACCATATAAAATTTACCGTCTATGGTGCAGACTTTTTCACCATTCACTTCCAACGCTGTCACTGCCGGAATCTTTTTGCTGAAAAATGCGGCAATCTTTTCCGAACGGATTGTATTTTCAAGCACACCTGGCCGTTTCATAATCTCACTGTTCAAAACTTTTACCGCAAATACACCATCCGCTGTGCATACCCTGTACATTTTATGAAGAAGTCCGCCTGTAATTTCTACAGGTTCCTCAAGCGCTTCACCTATGCCAAGTAAATTTGTGTTCAACTGACTTTTCATAGCTGGTCTCCACTCAAATATCTGTAAATATTAAAATCAAAGAAGTTTTGCAAGTATCTTCTATGTTTATTCCTAAAACTCATACCGTTAATCAACTCAAGACTATGCTCGTAAATTACTATTCGCTCATCCTTTAAGAGCGAATAATTCAGATCTTCTTATAAACACTACTTTTAGTAGCGTACATCTTCTTTATAATTCCTAAATTACATAAAGCCTTTATATATCTTCTGACTTTCCAAAATATCCAATTTACTTTATCCATCAAATGGTAACCACACTGATTACAATTTATCATCCCTGCCTGCCACATCATAAATTGCTTTTTTTAAACAATCATATCCATTTTCGGCAGTCAAATCTATGCAATTTCTCGATTTTAAAAAATCGGGCAATGGTAATTCTCCTTTATCAGTTCGTTCACTTGCAACAGGAATATATCTATCCTGCAATGGTTCATTTCTGATTTGATTTAATATCAAGCCTGATTCATATCCTACACCGCCTGATCTTGAATTTGCTTTTTGAGCATAATCACTATTGCATACGATTATAACAGCGTCAACTTCGCGTAACGACAAAGCCTGTTCCATGAAATAATTCATATCCTGACCAGGATGAAGATCCTTTTTATCATAAATTACATGAATACTATCTTTTTCCAATTTTTCTATTAAAGAAAAAACATTTTTTTGATTCTCTGGTGGATTCCAACTATAGGATATAAATACTGTTGGATTATTCTTTTTCTTTGATGAAAAATATGGTTTCAGGTCTTCTAAATTTGCTTTTTTTATTGTCCAATGCGTTCGGTTCCATTCCCATGTTCCCATATCCAATAAGTTTGTCAATTGTGATAAATCGTCATAGCATATTCTCTCCTCTGTTAATGAATAATCAAGACGTATATTTGTTTGCTGCACTTGGATATTAGTAATGCGTCCAATGAGAGCATCCTGCTTCAGCGGCTTTTCGGCTTTGGCAGTACCGATGCCAGAATACTTCCCAGAAGTGTAGCGGCACCGATCACGGCATTCACCAGTCCCATCGCAGTGTGGCTTCCGCCTTTTCTGGAGAGCATCATTGCCGGAAGGGCCGCATCATAGATGGATGCCACCAGATTAATTGCCGCAAGAAACAGAATCAGTCCAAAGATTCCTTTTTCTGTTCTGAGATATGCGATTCCTTTCCCTGCAGATATAAGCAACGATTCGTTCCCCGGCGCTTCTTCCGTCTCTTCTGGAATTTGAATTCCAAACGCCAATGTCATAAATGCCGCTCCAAATGTAAACAGGTCAAATGCAATCACCGCATCCATTCCTGCGATTCCCAGTACAGCCGTTGCTATAATCGGCGTAAGAATCGAATTCAAAGCATTGGCCAGATACCGCATGCCTCCGACTTTCTGATAATACTTTGGCGGCAGAATTCTCGTCACGGCCACCTCGGATGCCGGCTGCTGTACCGTATTCATCAGTCCGTTGACAATATTGATCAGATAAAGATGTCCTACCTGCAGCGTCTGCTGTTTCATGAGAACCAGCATTACCACGGTGGATACCGCAGCGACCGTATCGCAGACTAACATTGTCGCCTTCTTATTCCAGCGGTCGCTCAACGCCCCGGCAAAAATGCTGAAGATGACATATGGCGCATAAGAGCAGACCATTAATAATGATGTCATCAGAGCCGATTGTTTCTGTGTATAGGACCAGATTACAAGTGCATAACTGGTCATCGCACTTCCCAGCGCGGAGAATGCCTGTGTCCCCCACAGCATGAGAAATGGTTTCATTTCGTGTAATGTTGTTTTATATGTTTTCATAAGACTTTGCTCCTTTTTTCTTTCTTCCCGGCAAAGTCTCTGACTGATCATCTTACTCCATGCAATGTGATCTTACAAGACTTTGAATGGAGATAATGCAATGCATAATCTCATTGTTGCTCCCTCTTTCTACTCTTTCAATCTGTTATTTTCCCATCCATTTACGAATCAGTTCCATCTTCCCAGTGCCCGGTCTCTCTGTTATGCTTTGTGGTTTCATAACTTCCCCCATTCGTAAATTATATTCTCATTATACAGTCCTTCTTCTTTTTTTACAAATACCGAATCAAAAAAAGACCGTATTCCGGTGCTTTTTATACCTGAATACGGTCTAAATAATTTAGAATCTTTATGCAATGGCACCTCATCCATCATGCCAGTCCATGCTCTTCCAGCCACACCATCCATGTATTTTTGCCTTCCCGCATTTTCCGGGATCTCACAGTGAACTCCAGAATCGTAAGTCCTGTAAATACAAGGAACAGAATCAGCAGGAAAATGAGACATCCCCGGATACTCTCGCCGCCGCTTATGGTACTGCGGAACGCCTGCACCGTATAGGTAAACGGCACCCAGTCATGAAGATACGGCACAAATGATCCGGACAGTTCATAAGGGTACGTACCTGCAGAACCGGCCAGCTGGATCACCATGAATATCAGCATCAGGAAACTTCCTACACGGCCCAGCAGACTGGTAAAGAAGTACATCACCGACATAAATGCAAGCGATGCTCCACACGCTACCAGAACGGTCTTTCCAATTTCCACAGGAGTAAAACCATCAAATATATGGAGTGCACCAATCATAACTACCGCCTGTAGAACTGCTGTCAGATAGAGCACAGATGCCTTGCTGATCCACCAGCGGAAGCCGGATTTCATTTTTCCTCCATAACTGGTCAGCGGATACATCAGGCTGAACGCAATGCAGCCGACCCACAGCCCTACAGACATCATATACGGCGCCATTGCATGGCCGTTGTTGGCAACCTCCGTGATCTGTGTCTCTTCTGTATCTACCGGTGCGGCAAACATATCCGTCGCCTCATCTGACGTATTCGTTTCCCGGATCTTCTCCGCACCGCTTCCCAGTTCTTTTGACAACGTATCCGCACCCTCCGAAACCTGATCGATCCCATCGCCCAGTTCGCGACTGCCGTCAGAAAGTTGTTCCGCTCCTTTGCTGATCTGGCCGGCTCCGTCTGTCAACTTTGCCGCCCCCTCCGTCAGTGCTTTACTGTTCAAAGTAAGCTTTCCGGCTCCGGAAACAAGTGTATCCGTTCCGTCTTTCAGCTTCGTACTTCCCTGTGCCAACGCCCCAAGGCCACTGTTCAGTTCCGCAGCTCCTTTCCGGAGCGCTGATGTTCCCTGCTTCTGAAGCTGATCTGCTCCTGAAGCAGCAGCGGAAATTCCTCTCACCAGTACCGGAGCCTGCTCTGCCAGTGCGGACGTCCCGGACTGAAGCTGTCCGATCCCGTTTTTCAGGGAATCCGCACCATTCTGCACAGTGGAAATACCATTCTGAAGTTCCGGGATCTTCGATGCAAGCTGTGTGCTTCCTGCTGCCGCTTCATCAACACCGTATGTATAATCGGAAACACCTGCAGACAATATTTCTGCCTGTTGCTGTACTGCTGCAATCTGTGTCCTCAGTTCTTCCGGTACGCCTTCTGCTCCGGCAAGTGCCGCCAGCGCCTGGCTGATCCCGGCCGCCCCATTACGCAACGACCGGGAACTGGAAGCAGCAGACTGTAGACCGGAGCTAAGAGAATCCGCTCCGTCCTTCAAGTTGGCCGCTCCTTCAGACAGAGCTGTAATCCCGCCTGAAAGCTGTTTTGCTCCGTCATTTAAAGAAGCTGCTCCGTCATTCAGCGCATCTGCCGCATCCGGAAGGGCAGATGCGGCCACATTCAGTTCGGACAGTCCGGCGTTGAGAGCAGTCATATTATCATCCACATCCGCCGCACCGGCTGCCAGATCGGAGCCGCCTTTCTGTGCATCATTTACGCCGCTGTCCAGCGCATTTACACCGTTTTGCAATTCTTCTGCTCCTGCTGCCGCCGCACTGACTCCATCTGTATACTGCTCAAGCCCTACTTCTAATTCCTGACTTCCATCCGCGAATACCAGAGCGCTCTTGGAAAGAATCTGCAGATTGTCAGTAATCGTCCGATTTCCGTCGGCCAACTGATCCGCCCCGTCTTTCAATTCACCAGAACCGTCAGCTGCCTCCTGCATTCCGTCCCCCACTTCCGCAAGTTTATCAAACAGGACTTCTGTATACGTCCTGGTAACCTCTTCCCGTACTGAACTTTCCAGTTCTTTCATCGCCGTCTCGCTCATCTTGGATGCGATATAATTTGTTCCCGGATTCGTTTCATAGGACAACGTCATCTTTTCCGGGTTCGCATCCGTCAGCGATGCGGCATGAGCTGAAAACTCTTCCGGTATGGTAATAACCATATAGTATGTACCATCCTTAAGTCCTTTCTGCGCTTCTTTGTCTGACGGGAACTGAAAGTCAAGAGAATCGTTGTCTTTCAGTTCGTCCATCAATGTGCCGCCAATATCCAGCTTCTGATCTGCATAAGTCACCGGAACGTCATGATTGATGACAGCCACCGGAAGCTTATCAAGATTTCCGTATGGATCCCACATAGATCCAAGGAAAAGTGTCGTATAGATTGTCGGGATCGCGATGACCGCGACTGTAACAATCAGTAAAATCTTATTTTTGAACAGACTGTGCCATTCCTGCCTCAACATCTTTTTTCTCCTCTCTTTTTGCAACATTAATTCTATTAATAGATATTGTGTTGATTTTTCTATCACCATGAATTATAGTAAAATCAGAAAAGAGATACAACCATTAATGTGACGGCTCTCTGTCTGTTAATGGATAAGCAAACGACATAATGTCTATTATTTTAAGAGGAGGATTTATTTCATGCCAAAAACTATGGACCGGCGGATTCGCAAGACAAGAGCCCAGCTCCGTCAGGGGCTGGCCGAACTTCTGAAAGAAAAAAGCTTAAAGGAGATCACCATTAAAGAACTCGTAGAAAAAGTGGACATTAACCGCTCCACCTTCTATTTACACTATACGGATATCTATGACATGATGGAAAAGATTGAAAATGAACTGACCGGGGAGATTGAAGATCTGATCCATACCCATCCGGTCAGCCCTTTCAATGAGGACAGCTTCCCGTTCATCGAAGACATTTTCTCTATCCTTGCGGAAAACCGTGATATTTGTGCCGCCCTCCTGGGACCTAACGGAGACATCTCTTTCCTGCACCGGATTGAGAATATTCTTTCCGAACACAGTCTGAATGCTCTGAAAGAAACATTTCCGGGGAAGATGGATGATCTGACATATTATTATGCCTTTTGTCTTTCCGGCTGCATCGGTCTGGTCAAGACCTGGCTGTCAGAAGAATCCTCCGCAAGCCCCCAGCATATGGCTGAACTTACATTTAAACTCATTATGAATACACTGAGAGGTTTCTATCCGGACTTTTCCGTAAGACATTCCTGATATTTACGAAAAGATAAAGCTTAAAAAGGGATTGCCGTTCGGCAATCCCTTAAATCTTCGCTATATTCGATTACTCGATGATTGTAGCAACACGTCCAGATCCTACTGTACGTCCACCTTCACGGATAGCGAAACGAAGTCCCTGCTCCATAGCTACTGGATGGATCAGTTCAACTGTCATTTCTACGTTATCTCCAGGCATGCACATTTCTGTTCCTTCCGGAAGTTCGCAAACACCTGTTACGTCTGTTGTTCTGAAGTAGAACTGTGGACGGTAGTTGTTGAAGAATGGAGTATGACGTCCACCTTCATCTTTTGTCAGAACGTAAACCTGAGCTGTAAATTTGTGGTGGCATGTTACAGAACCTGGTTTACAAAGAACCTGTCCTCTTTCGATTTCTGTTCTCTGAACACCACGAAGCAGAGCACCGATGTTGTCACCAGCCTGAGCTTCATCAAGAAGTTTACGGAACATTTCAACACCTGTTACAACAACTTTACGTGTTTCTTCATGGATACCAACGATTTCTACTTCATCAGATACGTGAAGTGTACCACGTTCTACTCTACCTGTAGCAACTGTACCACGTCCTGTGATAGAGAATACGTCTTCGACCGGCATAAGGAACGGTTTGTCTGTGTCACGTTCCGGATCCGGAATGTAGCTGTCAACAGCATCCATAAGTTCCATGATCTTGTCTCCCCATTCTCCGCTCGGATCTTCCAGAGCTTTCAGAGCAGATCCTCTGATGATCGGAGTGTCATCTCCCGGGAATTCATACTCGTCAAGGAGTTCACGGATTTCCATTTCTACTAATTCAAGAAGTTCTTCGTCGTCTACCATATCACATTTGTTCATGAATACAACGATGTAAGGTACACCTACCTGACGGGACAGAAGGATGTGCTCTCTTGTCTGAGCCATAACACCATCTGTAGCAGCTACTACAAGGATAGCTCCGTCCATCTGAGCTGCTCCTGTGATCATGTTCTTAACGTAGTCAGCATGACCCGGGCAGTCAACGTGTGCGTAGTGACGTTTCTCTGTTTCGTACTCTACGTGAGCTGTGGAGATTGTGATACCACGTTCTCTTTCTTCTGGTGCTTTATCGATATTTTCGAAATCTACTGCAGCGTTACCAGCAACTCTTTCTGCAAGAGTTTTTGTGATAGCAGCTGTTAAAGTAGTTTTACCATGGTCAACGTGTCCGATTGTACCAATATTACAATGTGGTTTTGTTCTTTCAAATTTAGCCTTTGCCATTTGAATAATCCTCCTTAATTCTACCCTCAAGCAGGGCAATTTTTTTAATTTAAAAGTTTACTCAGCTATATCTGATTATATTTCAAAACTGCTGAATTTTCAAGCCTTTTTAAGCTTTTTTATTGGATAATACCTTTTCCTGTACATTCTTCGGTACCTGCTCATATTTCTCAAAGAACATAGAGTAGTTACCACGTCCCTGTGTTCTGGAACGAAGATCTGTAGAGTATCCGAACATTTCAGAAAGCGGTACATATGCACGTACAATCTTTCCGCCGCCCAGGTCATCCATTCCTTCGATACGTCCACGACGGGAGTTGATGTCACCGATAACATCACCCATATATTCTTCCGGCATTGTTACTTCTACTTTCATGATAGGTTCAAGAAGTACCGGAGCTGATTTTGCCATCGCATCCTTGAATGCAAGGGAACCAGCGATATGGAATGCCATTTCGGAAGAGTCGACTTCATGGTAGGATCCATCGTATACATTTGCGTGGATACCAACAACCGGGAATCCTCCAAGGATACCGGATTTCATAGCTTCTTCGATACCTTCACCTACTGCCGGGATATATTCCTTCGGAATAGCACCGCCGACAACAGTGGATTCGAATTTATATGTTTCTTCACCGTTGACATCCATTGGCTCGAATTTAACTTTACAATGTCCGTACTGTCCACGTCCACCGGACTGTTTAGCGTACTTGCTGTCTACATCAACCGGTTTTGTGAAAGTTTCTTTGTAAGCAACCTGAGGTGCACCTACATTAGC
Organism: Sellimonas catena; assembly: GCF_027924685.1. NCBI lineage: Bacteria > Bacillati > Bacillota > Clostridia > Lachnospirales > Lachnospiraceae > Sellimonas > Sellimonas catena. Next base: position 2,872 of record NZ_BSBO01000031.1, on the reverse strand, counting down.
CTCTACCTTGAATTCACGGAGAAGTCTGTCTACGATGATTTCAAGATGGAGCTCACCCATACCGGCGATGATGGTCTGTCCTGTCTCATGGTCTGTATGAGCACGGAATGTCGGGTCTTCTTCTGCAAGTTTTGCAAGAGATTCACCAAGTTTGCCCTGAGAAGCTTTTGTCTTCGGCTCGATAGCAAGCTCGATAACCGGTTCCGGGAATTCCATGGATTCAAGGATTACCGGGTGCTGATCGTCACAGATTGTATCTCCTGTTGTGGAGAATTTGAATCCGATCGCTGCAGCGATATCTCCAGAGTAAACTTTGTCAAGTTCTGCTCTCTTGTTGGCATGCATCTGAAGGATACGTCCAACACGTTCTTTTTTATTCTTTGTCGCGTTCAGGACATAAGAACCGGAGTTCATTGTTCCTGAATATACACGGAAGTAAGCAAGCTTACCTACGAACGGGTCTGTCATGATCTTGAATACGAGAGCGGAGAACGGCTCTTCGTCAGAAGAATGTCTCTCTACTTCGTTTCCGTCTTCATCAACACCCTTGATAGCCGGGATATCTGTCGGAGCCGGCATATACTCAAGGATTGCATCCAGAAGTTTCTGAACACCTTTGTTTCTGTAAGCAGATCCACAGCATACCGGAACAGCTGTACATTCGCATGTCGCTTTTCTCAGTACTCTCTTCAGATCTTCTACTGCCGGTTCTTCACCTTCCAGATATTCCATCATCAGGTCGTCGTCAAGTTCACAGATCTTTTCAACGAGCTCTGTACGATATAATTCCGCATCATCTTTCATTTCTTCCGGAATGTCGCATACAGTGATGTCATCACCTTTTTCATCATTGTAGATGTATGCCTGCATTTCCATCAGGTCGATGATACCTTTGAATTCGTCTTCTTTTCCGATTGGAAGCTGAAGACAGATTGCGTTTTTACCTAATCTTGTTTTGATCTGTTCAACTGCATTGTAGAAATCTGCACCCAGAATGTCCATCTTGTTGATGAAAGCCATACGAGGTACGTTGTAAGTGTCAGCCTGACGCCATACGTTTTCTGACTGAGGCTCTACACCACCTTTGGCACAGAACACACCTACAGCACCGTCAAGTACACGCAGGGAACGCTCTACTTCTACTGTGAAGTCAACGTGTCCCGGAGTATCGATGATGTTGATACGGTGCTCAAGAGCGCCCGGCTTCGGTTTCGTCTTTTCTTCCAGTGTCCAGTGACATGTTGTAGCAGCTGAAGTGATCGTGATACCTCTTTCCTGCTCCTGCTCCATCCAGTCCATGGTAGCAGTACCTTCATGTGTATCACCGATCTTGTAGTTTACACCGGTATAGTAGAGAATACGCTCTGTCAGCGTAGTCTTACCAGCATCGATGTGAGCCATGATACCGATGTTTCTTGTTCTCTCTAATGGATATTCTCTTCCAGCCAAGACTTTTTCCTCCTAAACTAATAAGATCGACTGTTTCCTGCCATATCCGGCAGAACCGTCTCCAGGGAGAATCCTTAGAAACGGTAGTGAGCAAACGCTTTGTTTGCTTCTGCCATCTTGTGCATATCTTCTTTTCTCTTCACAGATGCTCCTGTGTTGTTTGCAGCATCCAGAATTTCGTTGGCCAATCTTTCTTCCATTGTCTTTTCTCCTCTGTTACGGGAGAATGTTGTCAGCCAGCGAAGAGCTAACGCCTGTCTTCTGTCAGCACGTACTTCGATCGGTACCTGGTATGTTGCACCTCCGATACGTCTTGCCTTTACTTCCAGTACAGGCATGATGTTGTTCATTGCCTCTTCGAATACTTCGATCGCCGGTTTGTCAGCTTTCTCGGCAACTCTTTCAAATGCGCCATATACAATCTTCTGTGCTACACCTTTCTTACCATCCAGCATGATGTTGTTGATAAGCTTTGTAACAACTTTGTTATTGTATAATGGATCCGCTAATACGTCTCTTTTCTGAGTATGTCCTTTACGTGGCACGGTCCTTCCCTCCTTAATCATAATTGGATTAAATCATCAGTACTCGCTTCACAGTTTGCGTTCGTGCGGCAGGGACATATCAGTGTATGTCAATCCGCAACCTACTAATTTCATAGTCCTGTGATACGATAACGATTTTGTTACTTTAAACTTTTACTTATTTCTTTGCGTCTTTCGGTCTCTTAGCACCATATTTTGAACGTGCCTGACGTCTCTTTGCAACACCTGCTGTATCAAGTGTTCCGCGGACGATGTGGTATCTTGTACCTGGCAGGTCCTTAACACGGCCTCCACGGATCAGAACAACGCTGTGTTCCTGAAGGTTGTGTCCTTCTCCCGGGATGTAGCTTGTTACTTCGATTCCGTTAGACAGACGAACTCTGGCAATTTTTCTAAGAGCTGAGTTAGGCTTCTTAGGTGTAGCTGTCTTAACTGCTGTACATACACCTCTCTTCTGCGGAGCAGATGCATTGATAGCTCTTTTTCTCAGAGAGTTGTATCCTTTCTGAAGCGCCGGAGCTGTAGATTTCTTTACAGAAACCTCACGTCCTTTTTTTACTAACTGGTTGAATGTTGGCATTCCTTTCACCTCCTACGAATAATTAATAGGTTTGCTTGAAAATTTCTGATTTGCGCACAAAAATATCACGTATTTCCACACGCGCTTAATCATTGTATTACGTCTAAAAGGAAAAGTCAAGGCTTTTTACATTAATTTATCATCATTCCCATGATGTAAAGGTCATGGTAAACTGTCGAGCGACACTTTCTGGTAGCCACAAACAGCATTTTATAATCGCCAACTTTTCCAGAAAAAAAGCACAATCGCATCTCAACGACACGGTCATGCCTCTTTTCCTGCATTCTTTCAGCTCAGT